>CAVBAX010000059.1:0-8899 GCA_963593105.1 Candidatus Methanomethylophilaceae archaeon
TTTTAGAATATAATAAGGGCATGAAAGAGTTATATTTTAAGTTATTAGGACCAATTAGTTACAAAAATTCTAAAGGAGTATATGAACAAATCATCATGGAAAAACAACCATTGATGTTATTATCGTACTTTGTATTAAATCATGATACAAAGATTGCGAAAAATACTTTATTTGAAATTTTTTGGCCAAACAGTACAAATCCAGAAAACGCAATTAAATTTGCGATTTTCCGTCTTAGAAAAGCATTGGATAAATTTGAGGAATTCTCTGGGAAGGAATTAATTATTAGTTCTAATGGATATTATTATATTAATAAAAATTTTAATATTCATTTAGATATTGATGAATTCAATTCAATTATTACATCCGCTAAACTAAATAATGATTTAAAGCTATATAGTGAAGTTATCAATATGTATGAAGGTGACTTTTTATATGGTTTAAACTTTGACTATTTTGATACTTTTAGAAATTATTATTTTAATCAATTTATTGATGTTGCAGAATTTACATGTGAAAGATATTTACACTTTATGAAATATCAAGAATGCATGGAAATCTGTATTAAAGCTTTAAAGTTTGATTCATTTAATAAGCGTATTCTTCTTGCGTATTATGAATGTCTTGCAAGAACTAATAAAAAGGATGAAATTATTTCACATTTTGAATCTACTTGTAAAAAGGCTAAAAAAGCTAAACGAGAATTTGATTTAAAACTTAATGTGGTTGAAGAAATTATCGAAAATGCTAACGATAATAATGAGATTAAAATTGAAGATAATGAATTAGCTTATGGACCATTGATTGTTGATAAGAAAACTTTCTTGTCTTTGATTGAAAATGATAGACGTCTTAAAAATCGTTATGGTTTAAATTTTTTCTTATTTGATTTTGAGTTGGATAGTCAAAGTCTTAATGCATCTGATTTTATGAATGTTTTATCTTTGACACTTAGAAGATCCGATGTTATTTGTACAGATAAAAACCATGTATATAGTTTATCTGTTTTAAAGAGTTCAAATGACCATAAGGTGATATATGACAGAATCCTTATTGGCATGTCTTTAAGATTTAATAGTAAAGATTATAAAATTACATATACTTATCAAGCATTATAGTTATAAAAATTATAGTATAATTGATAAAGTAGAGGATTTTATATATGAAAAATAAGAAACTAGGCGAGATGCTGGTGGATGCTAGTGTACTTACTAATCAGCAAATCGATGAAGCTATAAAATTACAGAAAGATTCTGGGAAAAGATTAGGAACCGTTTTACTTGAAAACGGTTTTATTAGTGAAAGCCAATTGATTGATGTTTTAAAAATGCAACTTGGCATTGATTTTATTGATGTCAATAAAGAAACAATTGATCCATCTATGGCTTCAATTGTACCTAAGACTATTGCCGAACAATATCATGTAGTTCCAATTAAACTTGAAAAAGATAAACTTATTTTGGCAATGGAAGATCCACTAAATTTCCGTGCTTTGGAAGCTGTTAAACAAATTACCAAATATAAAGTTCTTCCTTATATTGCCTATTCAAGTGCGATAAAACGTGCCATTTTAGTGTTATATGAAAATGAAGGCGCTAGTATCGCGATTGAACAAATGAAACAAGAAAGAGGCATTGATGCCACTTATGAAGAGGTTGCTAAACAAAGCGATACTGTTTCTAAGTCAAGCGCTGCTCCAACTGTTAAACTTGTTAATTCAATTCTTGAAAGATCTTTGGCTGAAGGTGCTAGTGATATTCATATTGAACCAAGAGAAGATGATATGATTGTAAGAATTAGGGTTGATGGTAGACTAACGCAAATGTTAACTATTCCTAAAAGCTTACAAGATGCTGTTATTTCTCGTTTTAAAATAATGGCAGAAATGAATATTACTGAACATCGTGTACCCCAAGATGGTAGAGCTCAAACTGTTAATAATGATGGTTCAACTGTAGATTTACGTTTGAGTACTTTACCTACTATCCATGGTGAAAAAATTGTTATTCGTATTTTAAGTAGAGATAAAAATTCCTTAACTAGAGCAGGAATTGGAATTACTGAAAAAGATAACGAAAGATTCTCACGTATTTTAAAAAATTCAAGTGGTTTAATTATGATAGTTGGTCCAACTGGTTCTGGTAAGACTAGTACTTTATATACAATGATTGAAGAATTAAAATCTAGTAGTGTTAATATGATTTCTTTAGAAGATCCAGTAGAATTTCAAATTGAAGGTGTAACGCAAGTTGCGATAAATGAAAAGATTGGTTTAACTTTCGCTTCCGCTTTAAGATCTTGTTTAAGACAAGACCCTGATATTATTTCGATTGGCGAAATTAGAGATGGTGAAACTGCAACTATCGCTTTACGCGCTGCTATGACAGGCCACTTGGTGCTTACAACAGTACATACTGAAGATGCAGTGAGTGCTATTGATAGATTAAAGGATTTGGGTGTAGAACCATATTTGATTGGTGGCTCTTTACGTGGCGTTGTATCGCAACGTTTAGTACGTAAAATTTGTCCAAATTGCAAAAAAGAAGTTAGTCCAGATTTACAACTTGTTGATTTAGCAGGTATTGATCCACTTAATAAACATTTCTATAAAGGTGAAGGTTGTTATATGTGCTTTGATTCTGGCTATAAGGGTAGAACTGGTGTTTTTGAAATTCTAACAGTAGATTCATATTTGCGTGATCAAATTTCAAAAGGTGTAAATGGTAGTGAACTTAGAAAAATCGTAATGGAAAGAGGAAACTTTACACCTATGATTGCTAATGGCAGAAACTTAGTTGAACAAGGTATTACAACAGTTGAAGAAATTGTTGATAATGTTGTAACTGTAGAATAATATGATAAGTTATAAATATAGTGCGCTATCAAAAAATGGCATTAAAGTAAAAGGCGTCATGGAAGCTATTGATGAATATGATGCCATTGAAAAAATAAAAGCTGATAATTCTATTGTCTTAGATATCGAAAAGATTAAAACTGGCGGTATCTTTGATCTTTTAAGTATGGATATTAATCCTAAGATCAAAGTTAAACCTCTTTCGATCATGTGTTCACAATTTGCGATTATTTTAAATGCTGGGACACCAATTGATCAAACAATCAAAATGATTGCAGCCCAAACTCAAGATAAAAAATTAAAGAAATTATTAGAAAATGCATATCTAGATGTAAGCCATGGTAGTTCTATTGAAGCTGCTTTTAGAAAAAATGCTAATGCTTTACCTGAAGTTTTTTTACAAACTATTAAGGCAGGGGAAGAGTCTGGCAAGCTACCTTTAGCTTTTGAGAATATGCAAAAGTATTTTGAAAATTCTTTTAAAAATTCACAAAAATTAAAATCCGCTACAACTTATCCATTATTTGTATTAGCTGTTGCGGTTGTTGTTGTGATTGTGGTTATGGTTAAGGTTATTCCTACTTTGACAAGTGTTTTTGCAGAACTTGGCGGAGAATTGCCAATTATGACTAGGGTTTTAATTAATGTATCTAATTGGTTTAATAACTATTGGATGATTTTATTAGCTTTAATACTTGTTGGTTTTATTGGCTATAAGTTATATGTAAAAAATGAGGATAATAAGATTAAGATTGCTGAAAAACAATTAAAATTGCCAATTTTAGGTAACATTAATTTATTGTCTAATTGTCAAGAATTTGCGATGACAATGTCTACTTTACTTGATGCTGGATTAACTGTATCTGAATCGCTTAGAACTACTAGTAAATGTATGACTAATGATGCTTTGGCAAAAGAAATTTATGCGATGGCGGAAAAAATCGATACTGGTTCTTCTTTAACTGATACGATGGCTAATAGTAAGTATTTACCTATTACCCTAAAAGAAATGTCGGGCATTGGTGAAAAAAGTGGTGAACTAGTTGAAACACTTAAGACTATTGGCGAATATTATACGAATGAAACCGATTATGCAACTAAGTCAGCACTAGCCAAACTAGAGCCTACAATGTTGATATTACTTGCGATATTTGCTGGTTATATTGTAATTGCGATATATCTACCAATGTTTACGATGTATAGCATGATGTAAAGGGGTATTATGTTAGAAGAATTACGTTTAACACACACTGAAGCTTTAGATTTATTGGTTTTATATAGATGTGTCTTTCCTATTGCTCGTATTTTAAAAGCTAATGAGATACATGGGGAATGTCCTTTATCTGGATTGAATGAGCCATGCAAATGTTATGAATTTTGGAAAAGAAACGAGCCTTGTGCACATTGTGTATCAAGAGATGTTTTAAAGACTAAAAAAGATGGTGCTAAGATTGAATTTTGTGATGATAAGGTATTTCAAGTAATTGCTAAATATGCCATCATTGATGATGAGCCTTGCGTGATAGAACTGATTAAAGAATTAGAAGCTAATACTTATGTAGATCCTGAGGCTTATAATTATTTACTTGATGTAAATATGAAGACTAGTACTGCTTTATATAAAGATCCACTTACTTCTTCTTTAAATAGATTATTTTATGAAGACCATAAAAATGATGTTTTAAATAAAACTGGTGTTGCCTTCCTTGATATTGATAACTTTAAGACTTGTAATGATATCTTTGGCCATAAGTATGGGGATGAAGTACTAAATGTTATAGTTAAAATAATACAAGGCAATATTAGAAATGATGATGCTCTTATAAGATTTGGTGGCGATGAATTTATTATTGTCATCAACAATATTTCAGAAATTAGTTTTAAAAATAAACTTGAAAAAATTAGAGCTGATGTCAAAAAACATTCTCTAAATTCTCAAAATAAGAATTCTTTTTCAATTTCTGTTGGTGCTGTTATCGCTAATGAAGAAACGCTAGAATCAGCTGTTAATAAAGCTGATGCACTAATGTATAAAGCTAAAAAGTATGAAAATAGAGTAATCACTGATTGGGATGATGATTTTGCCTCAAGTATAGTAAGCAAACAAAAACCGTTAGTGCTTATTGTAGATGATGTCTTACTTAATAGGTTTACATTATCTGAACTATTAAAAGATGAATTTGATGTACTTGAAGCAAAAGATGGCAAAAGTGCATTAAACATAGTAGAGGAATATGCTACTTCCTTAGGAGCGATTTTACTTGATATTAATATGCCGGAAATGAATGGTTATGAACTTCTTGATGTTTTAAATAGAAGGGGTTACTTAAATGATATTCCGGTTTTAATGATTTCAGCTGAACAAGGTTTTGAAACAATTATGCGTTGTTATGATTTAGGAGCATCTGATTTTATATCTAGGCCATTTGTGGCTAGTATTGTAAAAAAGCGTGTTAATAATATTGTTAAGTTATATGAGAAGCAAAGAAAATTTAAAAACGAAATCAAACAACAAATTGATGAAAACAATAAAGTTTCTATGATGATGACATCTGTCTTATCACATATTGTTGAATATCGTAATAATGAATCGGGAGCACATGTTTTACATGTTGAATCAATAACCCATATGCTTCTTGATGAACTTGAAAGAACTAGTGATAAATATGCCTTTAGCGTTGAAGATAAAAAGGACATTGTGACAGCTAGTGCACTGCATGATATTGGTAAGATTGGTATTGATGAAAATATTTTAAATAAGCCAGGTAAACTTACAAAAGAAGAATTTGAACACATGAAGAAACATACAACCATTGGAGCGAAGATGGTTGATAAGCTAGATGTTTATAAAACTGAGCCATTGGTTCATTATATTCATGATATTGTAAGATGGCATCATGAAAGATGGGATGGTAATGGTTATCCTGATAAATTAAAGGGTGATCAAATTCCAATTTGTGCTCAAATTGTTGCTTTAGCAGATGTTTATGATGCCTTAGTATCTCAAAGGGTTTATAAGCCAGGATATAGCCATGAGCAAGCTTTAAAGATGATTGTTAATAATGAATCAGGTGTCTTTAATCCTGACTTATTAAAAGCTTTAATGGCTTGTGAAAAAAGGCTTAGAAATTTAAGGGATTTAGCTAATAGGTCTTAACTGAATTTTAAGTGAAGATAATTGTTAAATAACTTTATAGGTGTATAATTGTTATGGTTTAAGAGGTGCAAGATGAATATAAAAGAATTTTATGATGCTGTAGGGGCTAACTATAATGATGTGCTAACAAGATTGAATAATGAATCACTTGTTAACAGAATTGTAAAAAAGTTTGATGAGGATCCAAGCTTCAAACAACTTGAAGATGCTTTAAATAGACAAGATACAGATTTAGCATTTAGAGCAGCTCATACTTTGAAGGGAATTTGTTTAAATTTAGGGTTTGATCAATTAAGTAAGGATGCTGTTGAAATTACTGAAATATTAAGAACTGGAAAGTTTGATGGAACTAAGGAATTATTTGATTCTTTAAAGAAGTCTTATAATAATACAATTGAAAAACTTAAAGAATTAGATTAAAAAATCAAGGATTCAATCCTTGATTTTTTTTACATGTTCCTTGATTGCTTCAAAAGATTCATCTGATATACAATGTTCCATCTTACAAGCGTCTGTTTCAGCTTGTGTTTGTTCCACACCTAAAGCAACCAATAATTCTGTAATTACTTTATGGCGCTCATAAATTTTATTAGCGACATCTTTTCCTTTTTTAAGTAGTTTAATGTAACCATTGCCATCAATTGAAATATAATGATTTTCCTTTAGAATCTTCATCGCTCTAGATACTGAAGGCTTAGAATAATTCATTGCTTCAGCAACATCTAACGATCTAACATAAGGACTTTCATTAGAAAGTCTTAAGATTGTTTCAAGATACATTTCTCCAGATTCAAGCATTTTCATGTCTTTATATTATCACATTTTGCTTATTGACTAAATAAATTAGTAGGTATAATATTATATAGGTTAGCAAGAGCTAACTAGTTAGTTATTGCTAAGTGAGGAGGTATTGTGATGCCATTAGCGTTTATGAAAGCTGGTCAAACTTGTAAGGTTGTAAAGATTATTGGAAATGATGAAGTTAAAAGTCATTTGTCAGATTTAGGCTTTGTGCTTGGTGCAGATATTTCCATCGTTAATGAATTAGCTGGTAATATCATCGTCAATATCAAAGATAGTAGAGTTGCACTTGATAGAAATCTTGCTAATAAGATTATGGTTTGTTAGAAAGGGGAATAAATGCTTACTTTAAAGGAAATTAAAATTGGTGATTCTTGTAAGGTAGTTAAACTTCATGGTGAAGGAGCTATTAAAAGAAGAATCATGGATATGGGTTTAACTAAGGGTACAGTTGTTAAAATTGTAAAGGTTGCACCTCTTGGTGATCCAATCGAAATGAATGTTAGGGGTTATGAACTTTCATTAAGAAAGGCTGATGCTGAACTTATTGAAGTTGAAAAAATTTAATTTTTTTAATTATTAAAGTTAGCAAAAGCTAACTAAGGAAGGGAAATATGTCAATTAAAATTGCTTTAGCAGGTAATCCAAACTGCGGTAAGACAACTCTATTTAATGCCTTAACTGGTTCTAACCAATTTGTTGGTAACTGGCCTGGTGTTACTGTAGAGAAAAAAGAAGGTAAACTTAAAAAACATGATGGAGTAATTATTACTGATTTACCTGGTATTTATTCATTATCTCCATATACACTTGAGGAAGTAGTCGCAAGAAATTATTTATTAAATGAAAAGCCTGATGTAATCTTGAATATTATTGATGGTTCAAATCTTGAAAGAAACTTATATTTAACAACTCAATTACTTGAAGTTGGTATTCCAGTAGTTGCTGCTATCAACATGATGGATGTTGTTGAAAAAAATGGTGACAAAATTAATGTTGCTAAGCTCTCTAAAGAACTTGGATGCAAAGTTGTTGAAATCTCTGCGCTAAAAGGTACAGGCGTAGAAGAATGCGCTAATGAAGCTGTTAAGGCTGCTGGCACAGAACAAATTATATGTCATAAGTATTCTAAAGAAATAGAAGATGTATTAAAGATAATTGAAACTAAGTTATTAGCTAATCAAGAAAATAAGAGATGGTACGCAATCAAATTATTTGAAAGAGATGAAAAGGCTATTGAAACTTTAAAAGTTAATACAGCTTCAATTGAAAATGATATTAAGGCTATTGAGAATAAGTTTGATGATGATGCTGAATCTATTATCACAAATGAACGTTATAACTACATTGGTTCGATTATTGGTGATGTTTTAAAAAAGAAAAATAGTGCTGCTTTAACTACTTCTGATAAGATTGATAGAATTGTTACTAATAGGTGGTTAGGTCTTCCAATATTTGCGCTAATTATGTTCCTTGTATACTATATCGCAATGGTTACTGTTGGAGCTGCTGCTACTGATTTTACAAATGATGGCATCTTTGGTGATGGTTGGCATTTATTTGGAAATGGAACTGCCGAATATGAAGAAGCTAGTGAAAACTATGGCGACAGTGATGCAATCATTGAAGCATTTAATAGTGAATGGGGCAATGATAATGTTGCTGCGGCTATTGATTTGGAAAATGAAGAATATGATGAAGCTCAAGCTAAGCAAGCTTTAGAATATCTATATTCAAATACTGCTGATGATGCTACTGTTTCTTATACTGTAGAAGATGAAGAAACTGCTGCAACTGAAGTTGTGGAAGGTGTTTCAAAAGAAGATCTTAAAAATGCAATTGATCAATATTTAAATACTGAATATAAGTCAGGATATGGTGCTCCAGATACTTCAACATATGGTATTTGGGTTGATGGCATTCCAACTTTAGTTGGTAATTTACTTGATTCTTTAAACTGTGCTGATTGGTTAAATGGTTTAATTATTGATGGTATTGTTGCAGGTGTAGGTGCAGTACTAGGCTTTGTTCCACAAATGTTAGTGTTATTCTTCTTACTTGCTTTCCTTGAAGCATGTGGTTATATG
>CAVBAX010000060.1:0-8500 GCA_963593105.1 Candidatus Methanomethylophilaceae archaeon
ACCTAAGGAAATGGTGCTTAGAGTCAATAATATAATTAAAAGAGTATATAAAGAAGATACTAGAATTAGTGTTGATGGTTATCAAATAGATGAAAATAAGCGTATTGTCTATGATAAAGATGAAGTACTTGATTTAACTACCAAAGAATTTGATTTATTGATGTTATTTGTGAAAAATAAGGGCACAGCTTTTTTAAGAGAGCAAATTCTTGAAAAAGTATGGGATGATAATTATTTTGGATCTGATAGAGTAGTTGATGATACTTTAAGACGTCTTAGAAAGAAGATGCCTAATATCAATATTCAAACTATCTATGGTTTTGGCTATCGTTTAAGTTGATATGAAAAGACTAAGAATTTGGCTAAATGGTTTTACTTTGATGCAACAGTATTTTGTTGTGTCTTTTTTAGCTATAATTATTTTTATTTTATTCATCTTTCAATTTTTAAGTATCAATGTTGATAATTTTACTAATCAACAAATGTTTTCGTATTTACATAGATCACAAAATAATTATTTGAATGCTTATTCATTTTCTTTGGATTATGTTGATAATAATTGCTTTCATTATCTTGTTAAGAAAGCTGATTTAGATAGTTGTAGCGATTTTGCTTGTTTGATTATTAAACAAGAAGAAAATGGCATAAGTGATTATAGAGATGGTATTTATGCATATGGTGAAGATGAATCGGTTGTCTATAGTATCAAAAACAATGGTGAAATATATTTGGTATCAGTTATTAATAATGAATATCGTAATGAATTTAAAACGTCTTTAGTTTCAGGTATTTTAAATTCAGTAATTATTGTTATTGTGATTGTCTTTATGATTTTGATGATGTGGGTTTATTCTTTGATTCATCCTTTAAATCAAATTAGAAACTATATCAAAAAGATTAAAAATAATGAAAAGGCAACTTTATTAATTAAACGTAATGATGAAATTGGTGAAGTGGCTGAGGCGGTTGTAGATATGAATGAAGAGCTTCTTGCTCAAGAAAAAATAAGAGAAGAAATGATTCAAAATATCTCTCATGATTTAAAAACACCTATTGCTACTATTAAGTCATATAGTGAAAGTATTAAAGATGGTATTTATCCTTATGATACTTTAGAAAAAAGTGTTGATGTTATTATTGAACATGCTGATAGACTTGAAAAAAAGGTTTATTCTTTAATTACCTATAATAAGATTGGTTATCTTGAAGATAATGATAGTGGCGATAATGTTTTAATGAAAGAAGTGATTGAAAAAGCTATCTTATCTTGTAAGGTATTAAGAAATGATATTAATATTGATACTTCAGAAGTAGAAAATGATATTTACTTTCATGGTGAAAAAGAAGCTTGGCGAACTGCTGTTGAAAATTTATTAGATAACGCTTTAAGGTATGCGGAAAGCGAAATTAAAATTAGTTTATCAAATAATTTATTTGAGATTTTTAATGATGGACAACTTTTAAGTAAAGACCGCATTGAAAAATTGTTTAAACCATATGAAAAAGGCAATAAGGGTAATTTTGGATTGGGCCTTTCGATTGTAAAAAGAGTTTGTGATACCTATGGTTATGTAGTTGTAGGAGAAAATAAGGCTAATGGAGTGGTGTTTAGAATCTATCGTAATGCCACAAAGTCTAAACAGAAACAAAAGAGATCTTAATTTGTACTATAATGATTTTATGAGTTTTGTAAAGCTAAAAGATGTGAATATATATTATGAGAAAAAGGGTAAGCATGGTAAAGATGTGATTTTATTGCATGGTTGGGGTCAAAATACCATCATGATGGATGCGATTGCTGAATCTTTAAAGGAACATTTTGTTGTATATAATTTAGACTTGCCAGGTTTTGGCAAAAGTCAAGAGCCTAAAAGTGCTTATTCAATAGATGATTACGTAGAGCTTTTAAAAGAATTTGTTGATTTAAATAAAATAAATAATCCCATTTTAATAGGTCATTCATTTGGCTGTAGGATTGCGCTTTTATATGCCTATAAGTATCCGGTTAATAAGATGTGTTTAACTGGTGCTGCTGGTATTGTGGCTCCTCATGATTTAAATTGGTATCTTAAGGTTTATACTTATAAGGCTGGCAAGGTTTTATTGAAGCCTTTTAAGGGTTTAAGCAATAAACTTAAAGAAAATGCTGGTAGTAGTGATTATAAAAATGCTAGTGAGATAATGAAGGCTACTTTGGTTAAGGCTGTTAACTTTGATATAAGTCCTTATTTAAAAGATATTAAACCAGAGACTTTACTTGTCTTTGGTGCAAATGATGAGGCGACACCGCTTTGGATGGGTGAGAAAATGGAAAAGGAAATGCCTGATGCAACTTTAGTTGTTTTTGAAAATGATGATCACTTTGCCTATTTTCATCAAGCTGCTCGTTTTAATTTGGTGTTAGATGCGTTTTTAAGGAGAGATTATGACTAATTTTATTTATATATTAATCACTGTTATTTTTATGGCTTCTAGCCTTGTGTATGCTAAAAATGCGATACATGTTTTTCAACAAAATCGTTATGAATTTTATCGATATACAGAGTGGTTACTAGATAAAAATAATTATCATTATTCTAATACGGTTACTTATATCATTTTGATGCTTATTGCTTCTTTTATGCCTGTTTCTATTAGGATGGGAATTGTACTTACAATCGCTATTGTTTTTACAGTGATTTGTATACAAAATGAAAAAGATATTGAATATGTAAAGCCTCTTGTTTATACCGATAGAGTAAAAAGACAAATTATTGTCTATGCGATTTTTAGCTTTATCATCACTTATTTTTTAGTTAAACTATGTTGGTTATCTTTTAGAAATTTAGGGATTGTGGCAATTATTAGTGTATTACTTCCTTATTTATTAATTTATCTTGTTGGTGCTCTTACAACTCCACTTGAAAATGTAGTTAAGAAAAAATATGAAAATGAGGCAAGAGATATTTTATCTTCTTATAGTGATTTAATTAAAGTTGGTATTACTGGTTCTTTTGGTAAGACTACTACTAAGAATGTTATTAACGATATAATTTCTGAAAAATATTATACTTTGATTACACCCGCTTCTTATAATACGCCGATGGGTATTACAAGAACAATAAGAGAAATGTTTAAGCCAATTTATCAAGTATTTGTGTGTGAAATGGGTGCTGACCATGTTGGTGAGATTTCTTATTTAATGGATTTTATAAAGCCTAAGTATGGTGTTGTTACTTCTATTGGTCCTCAACATTTAAATACATTTGCCTCACTTGAAAATATCATTAATGAGAAGATGCAAGAAATTGAGATGTTGCCTGAAGATGGTGTTGGTATCATCAATATTGATAATGAATATATTAGAAACTATAAGATTAATAACAAGTGTAAGATTGTTACGGTTGGTATTGAATCTAAGGATGCTGACTATAGGGCTTACTATATTAAGTATTCTAATAAGGGAACAAGCTTTAGGGTAAAACTTGATGGTAAGGTTGTTTCTTTTAAGACTATTCTTTTAGGTTCACACAATGTTGTTAATATTCTTTGTGGTATTGCTTTGGCTAAGGAACTTGGTTTAAGTAATGAAGAGATTGTAAGAGGGGTTAGCAATATTAAACAGGTTGAGCATCGTCTACAAATCAAAAATATTAATGGTTATACTTTTATTGATAATGCGTTTAATTCAAATCCTGTAGGTTGCAAAAGATCACTTGATGTTTTATCTTTAATGAATGGTAAGCGTGTCATTGTAACACCAGGTTTAGTTGACTTAGGTAAAGAAGAGGAACATGCCAATTATGAATTTGGTGAATATATGAATAGTCGTGCTGATTATGTAATATTAGTAGGTGAAAAAAATACTAAGGCTATCTATAATGGCTTAGTTGATAGTGGTTTTGATATGTCTAATGTAAAAGTAGTAAATAGTGAAAAGGAAGCATTTAATGAGGTATATGCTAATTTCACTGTTAAGGATACAATTTTGCTTGAGAATGATTTACCAGATGCTTTCTTGCATTAAGGGAAATTAAGAGGTGTATAATAGCTCTATGAAATTAAATGTAGCTGTATTTTTTGGTGGGGTGTCTTGTGAACACGAAATATCTTGTATTACTGGCAATCAAGCTCTTAAGGCTTTAGATAGTGAAAAATATAATGTTATTCCTGTATATGTTTCTAAGACTAGTGATTTATATACCTCACAAAGTTTATTTGAATTAAAAAATTATTATGATTTAGATGCTTTATGTAAATCTTGTGATAAGGTTTGTTTATATAAAGATGGCAATAAAGTATATATGAAACCCATTAAGGGCTTACTTACAAAACCACAAACTATTGATATAGCTTTCCTTGCGATGCATGGAACTGGTGGAGAAGATGGTAGTTTACAAGGTTTAATGGAAATGCTTGATTTGCCATATACTTCAAGTAATGTATTAGGTAGTGCAATTGGCCAGGATAAGGCTATTATGAAACAAATTTTAGCTTATGAAAATATTCCGATGGTTCCTTGGTTCTATGTTTTTAGTTCAGATATAAATACTGATATTAAAAACATCGAAAAGAAGGCTAAGGAAATTGGTTATCCATTAATCATTAAACCAGCAAATCTAGGTTCTAGTATTGGCATTGAAGTAGTTCATAAAAAAGATGAATTATTAAATGCACTGAATGAATGTGCTAAATATGATGATAAGCTAGTTGTTGAAAAGATGGTTAAAAAGCTAAAGGAAGTTAATATTTCGGTTATGGGAAATATTAATAGTGCTAAGGCTAGTGCTATTGAGGAAGTTATGAAAAATGATGAATTATTATCATTTAAAGATAAGTATTTAAATGGTGGTAAATCTTCAAAAGGTAGCAAGGCTGTTAAACTTCCTAAGGGTTCAGGTTCTAAAGGCATGGCATCAACAAGTAGAGTTGTGCCAGCTAGATTAAAAGCTGACCAAGAAAAGGCTATTAGAGAGTATGCTTTAAAGTCTTTTAGAGTATTGAATGCTTCAGGAGCTGTTAGAATCGACTTCATGATTGATCTAGAAGATGGCTCAGTTTATGTAAATGAGATTAATTCAATTCCAGGTTCACTTGCTTTCTATTTATGGGATGCGGTTGGTATTGATTTTAAACAAGAGTGCGATGAATTAATTAATAACGCACTTGTTACATATCGTGAAAAGAAAAAGAAGACTAGGTCTTTTGACACAAATATTTTAAGTAATTATAAGGAGAGTTAATTATGTCAACACCACACAATCAAGCTAATATGGGGGATATCGCTAAGGTTGTTTTAATGCCAGGTGATCCTTTGCGTGCAAAATTTATTGCGGAAACTTTTTTAGAAAATCCTGTTCAATTTAATTCAGTAAGAAATATGTTTGGCTATACTGGTACCTATAAGGGTAAAAAGATTTCAGTTATGGGTTCTGGTATGGGCATGCCAAGTATTGGTATTTATTCATATGAATTATTTAATTCATATGGTGTAGATGCCATCATTAGAATTGGTACAGCTGGTGCTTATAAGGAAGAATTAAATTTATATGATGTTGTAGTGGCAAATAGTGCCTATTCAGAATCATCATATCCACTTGCAATGTCTAATGTAGATACACATGTTACTTATCCAAGTGAAGAATTAAATAAGACAATTCTTGAGAGTGCTGAAAAGTTAGGCATTCCTACAATTACTGGTAGAATTCATTCAAGTGATGTTTTCTATCACGATGCTAATTCTAATTATATGGATAAGGTAAAGGAAAATGATTGTCTTGTAGTAGAAATGGAAAGTTTCGCTTTATTCCATAATGCTAAGATGTTAAATAAGAAGGCAGCTTGTATTATTACTGTTTCTGATTCTTTAGTAAACAATGTTGAAACAACAGCAGAAGAAAGACAAACAGCTTTTACAAATATGATGAAGATTGCACTTGAGGCAGCTATCAGCAATGAATAAAACAACAAGAAAGGCGTTTATTTGGGTTTTAATAGTCTTGATGGTTGTTATTACGATTTTGCCTTTGGCTTCTTTATTGTTTAGTTAATGAAAAAATATTTATTTTTAGTATTATTAATATTACTAAGTGCTTGTTCAAACAAATATAAAGATCTTGGTTATTCTTTAAAAGCGAGTAAGATTATTGCTTCTTTAAGTGAAAAAGACCAAGTCTTTTTTAGTGAGTTTCATGGTAATTTATCTAGACTTTTAGAAAATGAGAGCTTTGATATTAATAATTTTGATACTTATCGTTTATTTTGTAAGTATTTAGATGCTGATAATGTTGTTTATTTAGTGAATAATGGAACTTTATCTACAAGTAATTATGGTTTAGTTAAAACAATATGTGAGGCAGATGGGTTTGAAGAAGATAAGCTACAAGATTATTTAAAATTAAGGGAAACTATTAATAATAGTGAGGCTGTAGTTTATATTGTGAATAATAATCTTAATGTTGATTATGATTACATTAATAATCTTGTATCTGATAAATATTTTATTTGTAAAAATATTGAAGATTATATCAAATATAAAGATGCTAATAGGACTACAAGAGAACTAATAGAATATGTTAATACCAAGAGTTATTTAACTTATTATGAAGATAATTTCTATGCTGATCCTGATAAATATGGGGTAATGGTTAATGTCAATAAGTATTATTATCTAGGTGAAACGTATGTTCCAGATGATTTAGTGGAACTTGGAAGCTATGGCTATGGTTCACTTAGAAAGGTTGCTTATGATGCTTATAAACAAATGGTGGAGGCAGCAAGAGCTGATGGCATTAGTTTTTATGTAACTTCTTCTTATAGATCGTATGAAACTCAGGTTAAAATCTATAATAATTATCTTTCAATAGATCCTCAATCAAAGGTTGATATTTATTCAGCTAGACCTGGTTTTTCAGATCATCAAACAGGGTATACGGTTGATATTTTAAAAGAAGGCTATGATTTTGATAACTTCTATAGTTCAGATGCATCTAAGTGGTTAGCTTTAAATGCTTATAAGTATGGTTTTATTTGTAGATATCCTGAAGGACTAGAGGATGCAACAGGCTATGAATATGAACCATGGCATTATCGTTATGTTGGTGATATTGCCATAGATGTATATAAAAGTGGCGTTAGTTATGATGAATTTTTTGCCAAGTATATTGAAGAGTAAAATGTTTTAAAATAGAATAAATAAAGGAAAAGAGGATAAATAAATTTTATGGCTATGTTTGATAAGTTAGTTTCTAACTTAAAAGAAAGTCGCAAGACTATTGTGTTTACAGAAGGAACAGATGCTCGTATTTTAAGTGCAACTGCTAGACTTCTAAGCGAAGATTTAATGGATGTAATCCTTTGTGGAAATCCTGAAGAAGTTGCTAGCGCTGCAAAAGAAGGTGGCTTTGAAGTAAGTAAGGCAACTGTAATTGATCCAGCTAACTATCTTGAGATGGATGAGATGGTAAGCACTATGGTAGAACTTAGAAAAGGCAAGATGTCTGAAGAGGAATGTAGAGCTGCACTAAGTAAATCTAACTACTTTGGTACAATGTTAGTAAAGATGGGCAAGGCTGATGCTTTACTTGGAGGTGCTACTTATTCTACTGCTGATACAGTAAGACCTGCTTTACAATTAATTAAGACTAAAAAGGGTGCAAATCTTGTAAGTTCTTGTTTCATCTTATTTAGAGAAAAGGATGGCAAAGAAGAAAAATTAGCAATGGGCGATTGTGCAATTAATTTATCTTATTCGGATAAGCTAGATAAAGATGGTAATGTTGTATTATCTGCTGCTGCTCAACTTGGTGAGGTTGCGGTTGAAACTGCTAGAACTGCTAAGTTCTTTGGCATCGATCCTAAGGTTGCATTATTATCATTCTCTACTTATGGTTCTGGTAAGGGTGGAACAGTTAAGTTATCACATGATGCTGTACTAGAAGCTAGAAGAATTGATCCAGAACTAGTTGTTGATGGTGAATTCCAATTTGATGCAGCTGTTTCAGAAGTTGTTGCTAAGACTAAATGTCCTGATTCAAAGGTTGCAGGTAAGGCTAATACTTTCATTTTCCCATTAATTGAAGCTGGTAATATTGGCTATAAGATTGCTCAACGTCTTGGTGGTTATGCAGCATATGGACCTATTTTACAAGGTTTAAATGCTCCTATTAATGATTTGTCTAGAGGTTGTGATGCTGATGAAGTATACGCTATGGCAATCATTACTGCTGGTATGGCTTAATAGTTAAGGTAAACTTTAATAATAAATTGGCACAAGGCTAAACTTGTGTCTTTTTTATGCAATTTGAAGCAAAACTTAGGTTGTTGAAAGGATGCTTGCTGGCGATATAGCTTCTTTATACAGAAATATAAAAATGTATGGATATAAGGAACTAGGCTTATAGGAATTTTTGATTTTTTTATGCTCAACCTGTTTTTTGCAAATATTTGACAGAATAATGTATGCATAAAAAGAGAGGGATGAAATAATGTCGGTGATTTGTAGAAAAGTAGGGAATAGCAT
>CAVBAX010000061.1:0-8332 GCA_963593105.1 Candidatus Methanomethylophilaceae archaeon
CCATTTATACACATACCATCTTTTAGAAAAAATAAGATACCATTAAAATAATCTTCACTTACCTCTATACCATGACATTCTTGATTAACAAAATTGCCCCATCTACCAATGCCTTGTGCAAGTAATACAGTAGGCGCAACACTATCAGCTACCTTAATAAAAGAAACATTATGCTTCTTACATAAGATAAGTATGGCAATTAGCCCAAAGATGAAACCACCATGGAAAGCTAAACCACCATCCCAAATTCGAATAATATTAACAGGATTTGAAAAATAATAGCTAAAATTATTGAACAGACAATACCAAAGTCTTGCCCCGATAATACCTGTCCACATCATTGTCACAAAAACTGTATCAAAGAAATCATTGACATCGATATTGCGATATTGTTTAAGATTTCGTTTGGCAAAATAATACGCCAAGAAAGCACCTGTAACAATTAAAATGGCATACCATTGTATCGTCACATTACCTATCGCTAAAAAAGTTGTTCTACTTGGAAAAAAATGCATAATTACCTCTTATCTAAAATTTCCTTAAAGATACTATTTTTAAACTCTTCATTAGTATCAACACCTTGTTTTTTCATAATATAGTTAGTAACCGCTGTCTCAATAATTGTCGACATTGACTTACCCTCAGTTACTGGAATTTCAAGAAGTGGCTTTTCAACACCCAATAAATTAATAGTCTTCTCATTAGGATTTAAACGATCAGGATTAAGTCTTAAATATTGATCACGATTAACCATATTGATGACAAAATTAACATGACACTTCTCTAAGAAACAATGACCACCAAACATAATATTGACATCAACAACTCCAATCCCTCTTACTTCTAACATCTTTCTTAAATTTTCAGGAGCTCTACCATAGATAGTCTTGTTGACTCTTGATATTTCAACTAAATCATCAGCCACAAAAATATGCCCTCTTTTAATCAAATCAAGCTCTAGCTCTGATTTACCAATACCACTATCGCCAGTTATCAAAACACCAGTTCCATATATTGACATCAAACCACCAGAAACAACATCACTATCAGCTAGCTTATTTGATAAATAAGATACTAAATCAGTAGATATTTCATAAGTTTTACCATCAAACTCAAAAACTGGAAAGTTTTTTCTACTAGCAACATTCATCAAAGCATCAGGAGTAGGACAATTATTAGTAATAATAATACAAGGAGTATAGGCATCAGTTAAAAACTCAAAACGATCAACCTGAGTATCATAGTCTAAAGTCTTTAAATAACTTTGTTCCTTAGCTCCAATAAGAACCACTCTTTTTAGCTCAAACTCATCCTTAAAACCCGCTAATTCTAGACCAGGCCTATTGATATCTGGGGCAATAGTCCATCTATCCAAAGATGTTTCATCGCCACAAACTTGTTTAAGATTAAAAAATTCTTTAATCTTTCTAACTTCTACTTTTTTTGTTAAATCAGCCATCTATACCCAACACTTTCTTTAAATATATGCCTGTATAACTATCAGGACACTTACAAATCTCTTCTGGTGTGCCATAAGCCAATACTTGGCCACCGCCAACACCACCTTCTTTACCTAAATCAATTATATAGTCAGCACACTTAATCATATCAAGATTATGTTCAATGACTACTACCGTATCTCCATTATCCACAATACGATTAATAATCTTAATAAGCTTAGCAACATCATCCATATGAAGACCAGTAGTAGGCTCATCTAAAACATATAAAGTCTTACCAGTTGGCTTTTTAGAAAGCTCGCTTGCAAGCTTAACTCTTTGAGCTTCACCACCTGATAAAGTAGTTGCACTTTGTCCTAATTCTATATAACCTAAGCCTACATCATATAAAGTTTGTAGCTTATTTTTAATCTTAGGATGATTCTTAAAGAACTCTAAAGCTTCCTTTACCGACATCTTTAAGACATCATAAATATTTTTGCCCTTATAATGCACTTGTAATGTTTCGCTATTATAACGTTTACCATGACATTGTTCACATTCAACATAAACATCTGGCACAAATAACATACTAATCTTTTTAACGCCATCGCCCTGACATATCTCACATCTGCCTCCTGGCACATTGAAAGAAAATCTACCCTTATCATAGCCTCTTTCCTTAGCGTCAGGACAAGAAGCAAATAAATCTCTTATATCATCAAAAACACCAGTATATGTAGCAGGATTTGAACGAGGAGTTCTACCAATTGGATCTTGTGATATCGCCACAATCTTATCAATATTGTTTAAACCATTAATCTTTTTATGAGCACCTGGCTTAATACGCACTCTATTTAAATTTTTCAAAATACCCTTAGTCAATATTTCATTAACCAGTGTTGACTTACCAGAGCCACTAACACCTGTTACACAAATAAATTTGCCAAGGGGAAAAGAGACATCAATATTTTTAAGATTATGTTCACATGCGCCAATCACCTTTAAAGATTTACCATTGCCCTTTCTTCTAACAGGAGGCACTTCAATCTTTTTCTTACCACTTAGATACATACCTGTTAAAGACTTATCTGACTTCAATATTTCTTCAGGTGTACCAAAGAAAACAATCTCTCCACCATCTTTACCAGCACCTGGACCAACATCAACAATAAAATCAGATTCCATCATAGTCTCTTCATCATGTTCAACCACAATAACAGTATTACCTAAATCTCTCATCTTCTTAAGTGTCTTAATTAACTTACCATTATCTCTTTGATGTAAACCAATAGATGGTTCATCTAAGACATATAAAACACCAGTTAAAGTTGAACCGATTTGGGTAGCTAATCTTATTCTTTGAGCTTCACCACCAGATAAAGACCCAGCTATACGATCAAGTGTCAAATAATCAAGGCCAACATCTATTAAAAAATTTAAACGTGATTTAAGTTCAGCCAACAAAAGCCTAGCAATTTCCATCTGTGACTTGCTCAATTTTAAATTATCTAAAAAGTTAGAAGCCTCCACAATCGACATCTTAGTAAACTCATAAATATTTTTATTATTAATTCTAATTGAAAGAACCTTATCATTAAGTCTAGCACCACTACACTTAGGACAAGTAGACTCAACCATATATGAGTAATACCACTCCTTTGACATCTTACTTGTAGTTTCTACATATCTACGTTCAATTAAAGCCTTAACACCTTCCACATAATCATTTTTAGAATATTTAGTGCCACCACTTGAAATAACATCATACTTAATAGGTTCACTAGATCCATATAAAATGATATCCATTTCCCTTTTGCTCATTTTATTTAAAGGCTTATCCTTGTTAATCTTGTAGTGCTTTAAAAGTGCATCAAAATTTTGCCACTCAAGATTTGACGTGCCAACAATATTCTTATAATATCTAATACCACCCTCATTAATACTTAATGTTTTATCAGGCATTAAATAATCAACATCAACTTCGGTTGTAATACCTAGACCCTTACATAAATCACAAGCACCTAGTGGTGAATTAAAAGAAAATAATCTTGGTTCTAATTTAGGCACTGTAAACCCACATTCAGGACAAGCGAAGTTACTAGAAAGAAGTTCTTTACTTTCATTACATTTAATAATACAAGTACCATCAGCTAATTTAAGAGCCAACTCTAAAGAATCATTTAAACGGGTGTCGATATTATCTTTTACCACGATTCTATCAACTACCACATCAATATCATGTCTTTTATTTTTATCAAGTTCTATATCTTCATCAAGTGTTCTTAGTTCGCCATCAACATAGACCCTTAAAAAGCCATCATTTTTTAACTTATCAAAATAATCCTTAAAAGTACCCTTACGATTAGTAACCACATTAGCAAGTATTTCGATTTTACTATTGTAACCATAAGAAATAATTCTTTCTACCATCTTTTCAATAGACATAGCCTTAATAGGAACATTATGATTAGGGCAATATGCAGTCCCACATCTTGCATATAAAAGCCTTAGATAATCATAAATTTCCGTAATTGTACCAACTGTAGATCTAGGATTATTACTAGTAGTCTTTTGATCAATCGCAATTGAAGGTGAAAGTCCCTCAATCAAATCAACATCAGGCTTTTCAATTCCTCCTAAAAATTGTCTTGCATAAGAACTTAAAGATTCCACATATCTTCTTTGTCCTTCTGCATATATCGTATCAAAAGCCAAAGACGTCTTACCAGAACCTGATAAACCAGTCATCACAATAAGTTTATTTCTTGGTAGAGTAATATCTACATTTTTCAGATTATTTACTCTAGCACCTTTAATCACAATATTATCGTTTGTCATATTGTATATTTTATCGTATTTATGTAAAAAAGATTCAAAACAGTATCCTTAATAATTTAAAATAGAAACATGGCAATTATTGGAAACGATTGGGATGTAGTATTAGAAAAAGAATTTAAGAAAGATTATTATCTACAATTAAGAAGCTTCTTAGATAAAGAATATCAAGAAAAGATAATATATCCTAATCAAAAAGATATCTATAACGCTTTAAAGTTAACACCATATAAAGACACAAAAGTATTGATACTAGGACAAGATCCCTATCATGAAGAAAATCAAGCTCATGGTTTAGCCTTTTCTGTTAATAAAGGTATTCAAATACCACCATCTTTATTAAATATCTATAAAGAAATGCAAGATGATATTGGTACATATATCCCAAATAATGGCTATCTAGTTAAATGGGCCAAACAAGGAGTATTATTATTAAACACCAGTTTAACAGTTGAAGCTCATAAAGCTAATTCACATTCTAATAAGGGCTGGCAAATACTTACTGATGAAATCATCAAAAGCTTAAACAATAAACAAGATCCAATAGTCTTTATATTATGGGGAAGAAACGCTAGAAACAAAGAAAAATATATTACTAATCCTAAACACCTAATAATCAAATCAGCTCACCCTTCACCACTTAGTGCTTATAATGGTTTCTTTAAATCAAAACCATTTTCAAGAACTAATAATTTTTTAATAAGTAATAATATCAAGCCAATTGATTGGCAAATTGAAAATATATAAGGAGAAAATATGCTTACAAACAATATGACACTTAAACAAATGGCTGAATTTAAGCCTAATGACGAAGATATGGTAATGTTACCTCTTGATGTAGTTTTATATATCAAAGTTGTAGTAATATCAGCCTTTAAAGAAGACAATTATGAATTCATTAGATTCTTTTTTAATGATCCAGATTTAAAAGACTATCTAAAAGATTTTAATAAAACAATTGTTTATGACTTTAAACAAAATGAAGATAGAATAGTTTCAATATTTGAATTATATGGTAATAAGCCTTATACAGAAACAAGTGACTATCTAAAAGACTTATTAGAATTATTTAATGGTGAAGCAGAAGCTTTATTTAATATCTATACTCATGATAATAAAGAATACTTATTATCAAATCTTGATGGCATTGTAAAACTAGAAGAGGTCAACAAATGAACTACAACAAAACTGTAATTGCTTGTTTTATAGCTTATATTGTGCAAGCTATTGTCAATAATTTTGCGCCCTTATTGTTTCTTACTTTTTCAAGTACCTACAATATACCACTTACACAAATTACCTTTTTAATCACCATTAACTTCACAATACAATTAATGATTGATTTACTATCGGTATATTTTGTAGATAAAATAGGCTACAAAAATTCATTACTATTAGCCCATATTCTAGCCTTTATTGGCTTGATTCTATTAAGCATATTGCCTAATATCATTAATCCATTTACTGGCTTATTAATTGCGGTATTCTTCTATGCGATTGGTGGTGGACTACTTGAAGTAATCATATCACCAACCATGGAAGCTATTCCATCTAGCAACAAAGAAGCCGCTATGAGCCTACTTCATTCTTTCTATTGTTGGGGTCAAGTTGGTGTAGTACTTATTTCAACTATTTTCTTTTATTTCTTCGGCATTGATAAATGGAATATCATGGCCATCATTTGGTCAATTATCCCACTTGCCAACTTCTTCTTTTTTGTAAGTGTACCAGTACCATCTTTACTTGCTGAAGATGAAAAAGGTATGTCTATTAAAGAACTATTTAGTACTAAAATATTTTATTTATTATTATTTTTAATGATACTTGCTGGATCATGCGAACAAGCGGTGAGTCAATGGGCATCAACATTTGCTGAAAGTGGACTAGGCGTATCTAAAACCATGGGCGATCTATTAGGACCAATGTTTTTTGCGATCATGATGGGAACATCAAGACTTATATATGGTAAAAATGGTGATAAGATGCCACTAAAAAAATATATGGTACTTACCGCAATCCTATGTCTTATAAGTTATCTAATAATCAGCTTTACCAACAATCCTTATATCGGACTACTTGGCATGGGCATTTGTGGTTTCTCTGTTGGACTATTATGGCCTGGAACATTCTCGCTTGCCTCTAAGGCCCTTCCAAAAGGTGGTACTGCCCTTTTCGCCTTACTTGCACTTGGTGGCGATGTAGGCTGTTCTGGTGGGCCAACACTTGTTGGATTATTCTCTGGTGAATCAATTAAAGACGGCATCAGAATTTCAACAATATTCCCAATATTACTAATAATTTGTCTAATAATTTTTATAAACTATGAAAAGAAAGAAAAAGAAAACTAATAAATTTATATTTATACCAATAGTTCTTATTCCAATTCTTTTAATCGCGATATTTCTTGTTGAAAATAAAGAAGAAGAAATAATTGAAATACCAATGGCTGGCCAATATGAAATAAATAAATTTGACACCACAAACCAATACTATACCTATAATGATGATACTTATACTAGCGTAATAGGCATTGATGTATCAGAACACAATGGGACCATTGACTTTAAAAAAGTAAAAGATAGCGGCATTGAATTTGTCTTTATTAGAATCGGTTGGCGTGGATTTACTGAAGGCGGAATCTATAAAGATCAGATGTTTGAAACCTACTTTAAAGACGCCAAAGAAAATAATCTAAAAATAGGTATTTACTTCTTCTCACAAGCTATCAATCAACAAGAAGCTATACAAGAAGCTGAATTTGTAAAAGAAACTCTAGGTAATAAGACAATTAATCTACCAATAGTATATGACTATGAAACAGTAGAAGATGAAAATGGTAGAGCCAATAATTTAACACTTGATGAAGTAACTAGTAACGCTTTAAGCTTTTTTTCAATACTTGAAGACAATTATAATGTGATGTTGTACGCTAATACGCCATTATTAAAACTATATAGTGATGAAATATTGAATAAATATCCTTTATGGTATGCCCAATTTCACCATACCCCTGAAACAGAAAAAAGTTTTTCTATCTGGCAATATAGTGAAAGTGGAGTGGTTGACGGTATTGAAAAACCTACCGATTTAAACATTATGATGATTAATCGATAAAACCATGTTCAATCTTTACACTCAAATTAAGGTTAGGGTTAATAGCTCTAACCTTTTCATTTAACTCTTTTCTAATTAGTCCATGGTCCTTAGTCTCACTTGTTGGCAAAAGCAAGTCAAAAACCAAATTAGTATGTGTAGTACCCTTAATAATTCTAAAATCATGAATACTATAATTAGAATCGATATCCTTAACAACATCAAGTATCATTTGTTTATATTTATTAAGCTCAGGATCATTTAAGATAACCGGATCCATATGAATAGTAGTTAATATACCATATTTACCTAAAATATAATTTTCGATATTATCGATATTATCATGAAGATAGATAATATCTTTACTGGCATCTACCTCTACATGTAGCGTAAGAAAACGACTTGCAGGTCCATAATCATGAAAAATCATATCATGAATACCGATGACTTCTTTATTCTTTAAAATATCTTCTTCAATATTTTTTATCAATTCCTTATCAGGCGATTTACCAATCAAGACATTTATTACTTCCTTGACAATTTTAATTCCTGAAATCAATACAATAATATTCACAATACAGCCAACATAAGAATCAATATTTAAATTAAAGAATCTATATATAAGTAAAGAAACCAGTGTAGAAGAAGTCAATAAAACATCATTAAAACTATCACTACTTGCCGCCAACAATGTTTCTGATTCTATCTCTTCACCTGCTTTTTTATTTGAAAAACCCATTATAAATTTAATTAAAATAGAAGCTATTACAACAATTAAAGCGCCATAATTATAAGTAATATTAGAACTTTCAAAAATTGATTTAAGCGAGCTTATAAAAGAAGATAAACCCATCATAATAATTAAAAAGCCTATAACTAAACCAGATACATATTCAACTCTACCATGACCATATGGATGTTCATGATCTGGATGTTTACTGGAAACTTTAAAACCAAATAAA
>CAVBAX010000062.1:0-8322 GCA_963593105.1 Candidatus Methanomethylophilaceae archaeon
CGAAATATAACTATTAGAAAAACCATATTTCTTTAATAATTTTAATGTTTCAATATCACCAACATTTTCTTTCATCTTCAATTCAAGATCAATAATATGTTTAAGGTGATTTAAATACCAATTATCAATATTAGTTACTTTATGAACAGTTTCAATATCAAATCCTCTTCTAAACCATTCAGCTATAGCGAACAATCTTTCATCATCTCTACCATCAATTTTTACAAATAATTCATCTTTACTTAAATCATAGAATTCTTTCTTTTCAATATGATCCACTTTTATCTCAAGCGATCTAATTGATTTTAAGAAAGACTCTTCAAAGTTACGACCGATAGACATAACCTCACCTGTAGCCTTCATTTGCGTACCTAGTCTTCTATCAGCACTAGGGAACTTATCAAATGGAAGCCTAGGGAACTTAGTAACAATATAATCAAGTGCTGGTTCAAAACACGCAAATGATGTTTTGGTGATTGGATTTATTATTTCATCAAGTGATAAACCAACTGCTAATTTAGCTGAAATTCTTGCAATCGGATAACCTGTCGCCTTACTTGCAAGAGCTGAAGATCTAGAAACTCTAGGGTTTACTTCAATAACATAATAATTAAAGCTATTTGGATCTAGAGCTAATTGGACATTACAACCGCCACATATTTTAAGAGCTCTGATTATCTTAAGCGAAGCATTTCTAAGCATCTGATTTTCTCTATCACTTAAAGTTTGTACAGGCGCAGTGACAATTGAATCACCAGTATGTATGCCAACAGGATCAAAGTTTTCCATATTACACACTACAATGGCATTATCGTTAATATCACGCATTACTTCATATTCAATTTCTTTATAACCAGCAATAGATTGTTCTACAAGAATTTGATGAACTGGTGACATCTTAATACCTGAATCAGCAATTAATCTCAATTCCTCTTCGTTATGGGCAAAGCCACCACCAGTACCACCTAATGTATAGGCTGGTCTAATTACAAGAGGATAGCCTTGTTTTTTACCAAATTCAATTGCTTCTTGTACACTTAAACATATATCACTACTAGGAATTGGCTCATTAAGTTCTTGCATCAAAGATCTAAAACGTTGTCTATCTTCTGCTTGGTTGATGGCATCAATATCAGTGCCTAATACTTCTACTCCAAAATCAGCAAGGATACCATCTCTAGCAAGCTCTACAACAAGATTAAGTCCAGTTTGGCCTCCTAATGAACCAAGTATTGCATCAGGTCTTTCTTTAAAAATGATTCTTTTAGCGAATTCTAATGTTAAGGGTTCAATATATACCCTATCAGCAACACTAGTATCAGTCATAATAGTTGCTGGATTTGAATTAATCAAAATAACTTCATAGCCTTCTTCTTTTAAAGAAGCACAAGCTTGAGAACCTGCATAATCAAACTCAGCAGCTTGACCAATAACAATTGGACCAGAACCAATAACCATTATTTTATGAATATCATTACGTCTAGGCATATTTACTCTCCTTTTCAATTAATTCAACAAATTCATCAAATAAATAATTGCTATCTTGTGGACCGCAGTTGGCTTCTGGATGATATTGAACTGCAAATACTGGATATTTTTTATGCCTAATTCCTTCACAACTATTATCATTTAAAGCTTTATAGCTCATTTGCAAATCTGTATTTTCTAAAGAATCAACATCAACCGCAAAACCATGATTTTGAGATGTAATCTCTACTTTTTTTGTCTTTAAATTCATTACTGGATGATTACCACCACGATGACCAAACTTTAATTTATAAGTCTTAGCTCCACACGCCAAGGCAATTAGTTGACACCCTAAACATATCCCAAAGATTACAGTATTTGGGATTAATTCTTTTATTGTCTCTATTGCTTCTTTTAAATCTTGAGGATCGCCAGGACCATTACTTAAAAATACGGCATCAGGATGCATTTGTAATATTTCTTTTGCGCTAGTGTTGTATGGTACAACATTTAATTCACATCCTCTTTTTGAAAGTTCTCTTAAAATCGATAGCTTTACGCCAAAATCCATAACTACTATCTTTTTACCTCTACCTGGTATTGGATAGATATTTTTAGTTGAAACCATTTCTACTTGATTATGTAAAAAGTCTGTATTTTTTAATATCTTTACCAAGTCTTCTATTTGATCCTCTTTATCGCAAAACGATGCTTTTAAAGTACCAATAGCTCTAATCTTTTTAGTGATTTCTCTTGTATCAATATCATAAATACCTGGCACTTCAATTCTTTTTAGATACGCATCTAAACTTTCATCGTTTCTAAAATTTGAGGCATTATCACAATAATCCTTAATCACAAAACCAAACACATGAGGAATAACAGATTCATTATCATCTCTATTGATACCATAGTTACCTATTAAAGGATAAGTCATCATAACAATTTGTCCACAATATGAATTATCTGTCAGTATTTCTTGATAACCAGTCATTGAAGTATTAAAAACTAGTTCACCAATTTTATACTTATTAGACCCAAAAGCTTCACCTTTATAGAAGCTACCATCTTCTAATACTAAATATCTTTCCATTAGTCCTCCTTATATACTGTTTTTCCACTTACTATTGTTTCTTTTACAACCAAATTAACGCTATAGCCATTAAATGGTGTATTTTTACCCTTTGACTTAAAGTTATTTATATCAATTATGTTTTCTTCATTTAATTTCACTAATACTAAATCTGAATTATAGCCTTCTTCAATTAGTCCAATATTTAAAAGTCCAAATCTTTTAGCAGGTTTTATAGACATCCATTCTACTAATTGATTTAGTGTCCATCTTTTTTGTCTATATACAAATTCTGTATAAAGTAGTGGCAAACTAGTTTCTAGTGATACTATGCCAAAGGCTGCTTTAGCCATTGACTTGTTTTTATCAGAAAGTGTATGAGGCGCATGATCATTGGCAATAAAATCAATAGTTCCTTCTTCTAATCCCTTTATCAAAGACATTCTATCTTCATGGCTTCTAAGCGGTGGATTCATTTTCCATAATGTACCTTTAACATCTTTATCTTCCAATAATAAATGATGTGATGTTACCTCTCCACTTACATTGCCGCCCTTATGTTTAGCCCACCTTAATAGTTCAACCGATTCTTGAGCAGACATATGACATATATGATATTTGCCACCTGTTTCAATTGCACTTTTTAAATCTAGTTCAATTGGTTTATATTCACATTCAGAAGGAATACCTATCCAGCCCTTTTTAGTTAATATTTCACTATCATGAACAGATGCATTTGGTAATCTATAATTTAGATCTTCTGTATGACATGCCACAATAAAGTCTTCTTTTTTACTTTTTATTAATACTTGTTTTAAAAGATCTTGATTATTTAAACCTGTGCCATCATCACTAAAGCATTTAACACCTAGTTTTCTTATATTGCTGATATCAGATAATTCTTTACCTTCTTCGTTTTTGGTAATAGTTCCATATACTAAAGTATGAACTATTGATTCTTTGTTTACTAAATCAAGATAATCTTTCATTACCTCTACACTATCTGGACTTGGTTTTACATTAGGCATGGCAATAACAGTTGTAAATCCACCACAAGCAGCTGCTAAAGATCCAGTTTTTATAGTTTCTTTTTCTTCAAATCCAGGTTGTCTAAAATGAACATGAACATCAACTAAACCAGGTAATAAAGTTAAGCCAGTACCATCTATCACTTCACACTCTTCATTGATGTTTTCTTGAATTTTCAAAATCTTATTTTCATCAAATAAAACATCAACTTTTTGAAGTATACCCTTATATAAGACTTCGCTATTTTTAATTAATCTTTTCATTATTCAAATTCTTTATAGCCAAACGCTCTTTTGATAACCGCTTTTCTTACTAACATACCATTGTGCATTTGTGCAAATATACGGGATTTTTCAGCTTCAACTAAATCATCCGCTATTTCAATTCCTCTATTAACAGGAGCTGGGTGCATGATAATTGCGTTTTCTTTTAGTGCTTTGTATCTTTCAAAGTTCATGCCATATTTTTTTAGATATTCATCATCTGACATATCACAAAGAGTAGCACCTCTTTCTTTTTGAATTCTAAGCATCATCACAACATCAGCGTCTTTAATTGCCCCATCAAAGTCAACAAAAGGATAGCCATCTCTTTCAAACTCTTTTGGTCCAGCAAATTTTACATCCATTCCAAACATTTCAAAGGCATATTTATCTGATTGAGCAACTCTTGAATGAGCTATGTCACCACATATTACAACTTTAAGTCCTTCTAATTTTTTAAATTCCTTATAGATTGTAAGCAGATCCAATAGACATTGTGTTGGATGTTCATTTGCCCCATCCCCTGCATTTAATATTGGAACGTTTATACCATCTAGTTTTTGCCAATAAAACTCTTCACTACTTCTAATGACAAAGCCACCATAGCCTACAGATTCTAAGGTTTTTAAAGTATCATAAAGTGTTTCACCCTTAGTAATTGAACTAGCATTTACCGCAATATCAACGGCTTTTATGCCAAGTTGCAGCTCAGCCGATTTGAAAGAATAATGAGTTCTTGTGGATGCTTCAAAAAAAAGATTGGCCATTAGTACCTTAGAAGGTAATTGCCAATCTTGATATGAATTAGAAAATAATAAAGCATCGTCGAGAATATGAATGATATCTTCTTTAGACAAATCTTTCATCGATACCAGTGAGTTTGTGTTCATATAGCACCTCCACGTTTATTTGCACGTATTATATCAAGTGAATTTTTTTATGCAAGTAAAAATTGAAATTTGACACTTACTCATTGCCGTGTTAAGATTTTTAAGATAAACAAGCATCTTTAATCTGATACGAGATATCAGCAAGGGCCGTCCATATATTTTTTCATAAGGATTACTACAACCTTGCCTATCAGATTGGCAAGGTTTTTTATCTAAAGGAGAGAATACATGAAATTAATTTATGACATTAACGACAAACCACCTGTTAAACAAAACATTATGTTTGCCCTACAAGAAATGATCGCTATTATGGCTGCAACATTACTTGTACCAATCCTAATGACACAATATGGTTTACCATCTGATCCTGCTGCTGCCTTATTTGGTGCTGGCATAGGAACTTTAGTTTATGTTTTCTTCACTAAGAAGAAAAGTCCAGTATTTTTAGGAAGTTCATTTGCCTTTTTAGGTGCTTATTCAACAACTATCGCTGCTGGCTATGGTTATTTAGGTATCATAGTTGGTGTAGCTATCGCTGCCTTGGTTTATGTAATATTTGCCCTAGTTATTAAAGCTGTAGGTTCTGATTGGGTAAATAAATTATTACCCGCCGCCATTGCTGGACCAATTGTTTCATTAATTGGTTTATCTTTATCTTCTACCGCAACATCTTGGATGAGCACAAATGGTGGTAGTGAATATAGTTTAATTACTATTGCGATTGGTTTGATTACTTTCTTTGCGATTGTATGGGCTTCAGTTAAAGGTAATAAGAATATGCAACTATTCCCATTTGTAGTGGGTATTGGTATTGGCTATGTTGTAGCACTTGTTCTTACTGTAATTGGTATTGCTATTAACAATACTGCTTTACAAGTATTAGACTTCTCTATATTCACAAATGCATTTGTTCCATTTAGATTAACTTCAATTATTGATTATCCAAAGATTTTCTTACTAAGAGCTATTGAAACAAAAGGACAATATGAACCAATTGATTTAGCTGCTGTAGTTAACTTAATTCTTGTATTTGCACCTTTATCAATTGTTCTATTATGCGAACATATTGGAGATCATAAAAATGTAAGTAACATTATTAATAAAGATTTAATTAGTGAACCAGGTTTAGATAAAACATTACTTGGTGATGGTATTGGATCATTTGTTGGTACAGTATTTGGATGTTGTGCAAATACAACATATGGTGAATCAGTTGCTTGCGTAGCAATTACTGGTAACGCCTCAGTTTCAACATTGTTCTATACAGCATTTGGATGTATCTTACTTTCATTCTTTACACCTTTTATCACTTTAATTAATTCAATTCCAAAATGTGTTATGGGTGGTGCTTGTGTAGCCTTGTATGGATTTATAGCTGCAAGTGGTTTACAACTTCTAGCTAAAGTTGATTTAAGCGATAATAAAAACCTATATCCAGTTGCGGCAATATTTGTCTGTGGTATTGGTGGACTTGTATTAAACTTTGGATATAATCCTGCTACTGGTGGTTCATTAATTTCAATTACTTCACTTGCTGTTGCGATGATTGTTGGAGTTATCACAAGAAAAATCTGTGGCCCTGGCAAGGAAAGAAAATAATATAAGTAGGCTCTATTAATGTAGAGCCTTTTTTTATTTTATTGTTTCCATTAAAGTTATAATGCCAGAACTAAGTTGAATATCATTTTGATCAAATACATTAGCTTCAACAACAAGCACCCTTTTGCCTACTTTAATACAATGAACTTTACATACCAATTTTTCAGTATTTAGTGCAGGCCTTAGATAATTAAAAGATGTATTTAAAGTTACAGGACGTTTATAATACTGCAAAGCCATATAGCCACTAGCTTCATCACATAAAGAAAACAAAGTTCCTCCATGCACCGCATTGAATACATTTAAATGTTCTTCTTTCACTTTTAATTCAACTATTACTTCATCTTTTTCTTGTTTAATTAAAGTAAAACCCATCATCTTTGAAAATTTATTTTCCATAAGCTCTAATATTTATTCAACATATATTCTATTTCTTTATTACCATCACTTGTCTTGAAGTAAAGTTTATAGGCATTAGGATAATACTTACCAATATTTCTTTTATATAGTTCAGCTTGACCAATTAATAATCTAATATCTAATGAATCGCTATTATATAAAACAATCAAGGCATTCCTTTCGTTAACCAAACATAAGTCAATATAAGAACCACCTACATATTTTAAAATTGGATTAAGCTTTTTTACCTTACGCATTGTCTTAATAGCTTTTTTAAGTTTATCTTCACTTAATGGATAATCACCTATTTCTTTATGCGCTAATCTAATTGAATAATATAATTCTTCATCATCAATTTTCTCACTTAAATTTTCATCACTAGACCAAATATCAATATTTTCTTTACCATATTCTAATAATTTAATGACAATATCTTCAGGATTAATATAAGTATAAGATTCTATATTATTTGATATATTCATACCAAACTCACTTAAATAAGCTGGTGTTTGAAAAAAGACAACATCAGTTAAATAAAACGAAGATATCTTACTAGGCAATTTATGGTCTTTACTTACTTTAATGATGGCTTCTTTAAAATCCTCATAAGTTTTATAGCCATTTTCTTCACCATATTTGTTCCACATAGCACTAACTGAATTAACCATTAATTTTTCTACTTTACCATAGCCAACAATTCCTTTTTCTTTATCTTTTAAATGTTCCTTATCTTTGGATAAGAAAAAAATTAAGTCTCCTACTTTAAAATTAGAAAAAGTTAAAAGTTGTGATAAACGCCAAAAATTCATCGTTGTATTTGCGTTTAAACGATGCATATCTAACATCTTTGAATCGGTAATATAGGCTATTGCTGACATATATCTACATTATATGTTGATATGTATAGCTATTATTAATGATATTTTCAAATGAATCAATTATTTTAGCTTTAAAATCACATTCTTCAATAACATATACACCCAACTCTTGTGCTTTTGCATAAACAGCAGGTCTAGTCTCACTTAGTTCATTATAAATACATATTACTGGTTTTGAGTAACGATTGCCAAACATCACATTATGAACTTTAATTTCATTTAAATCATCTGGATCTACTTTATTTGATTTGATTGATGTAAATAATAATGTATTATCTTTTAATACCAAACAATCAAGTTCACAAGTTACAGGTATTTTTTGTTCATTAGAAAATTCAATCTTTACTGACATTTTTACATCATCAAAAGCTTTACTTTCAATTAGTTTATTGTAAATATAGTTTTCTAAAAAAGTTCCAGATACGGTAAACAATTTTCTAATATCTTCATTATAAAAACTTATTTTGTTTCCATTAATAGTAAATAGACCTAATTGATTAAACTTGTTGTAGTTATTATCACTAATTATTTTATCGATTGTTTTATTGTTTAATAAATATGTTCCATTATTAGAAACCATTCCATTTAAATAAGAATTTATTCTAGAAACAAAAGCTATAAAATTACCATAGTTATCACAAGTATTATCTATAGTCTTATATATTAAATCAATAGTATCTTTATCTTTTACAGCTTCATGTAAGTTAGATATAATCTTACCACCA
>CAVBAX010000063.1:0-8297 GCA_963593105.1 Candidatus Methanomethylophilaceae archaeon
ATACAACAAGTATTATCAAGATGGAAATGAAATATTAAATAGATGTCTTGTAAAAGATTTGCTTGTAAAAGAAGATGATAGATATTATTTGTTAAGTGACTATAATGATGAAAAATATATTGCGTCTTATTTAAATAGTTTTGGTGAAACTTTAGATATTGATGATTTGAATTTAAATGAAACGATTAAAGATAGTGAAAAAGAAAATGGTATTATTTTAGATACTTATCAAAAAGAAGCCATTAAATCTTTCTTTAATGAAAAGATGTCAATGATAATTGGCGGACCAGGAAGTGGCAAAACGACACTTATTAAATGTCTAGTTGATATCTTTAAACAATTTTTTGTTTATCAAAATATTATTGTGGTTGCTCCAACTGGTAGGGCAGCTAAAAGAATAAGTGAAATATCTAATGTTGAATCAAAGACTATTCATTCTCTTTTAAGATGGAACAAAGAAGATAATAGCTTTACTCATAATATAAATAATCCAATTTTGTATGATTGTTTAATTATTGATGAGTTTTCAATGGTTGATAATTCCTTGTTTGCGTCATTGTTAAGGGCTTCAAGTTATGTAAAAAAGATTTGTATTATTGGTGATGATAGACAACTTCCTTCAATTAGACAGGGTAATATACTAAGCGATTTAATTAAGTCTGACAAATTTAAAATTACTTATTTAAAGGAAAACCATCGTCAAAAACAAGGCAGTGATATTATTGTGCTTGCCAATGATATTGTCAATAATACAGTTAACTTTGATTTATATAAAAATGATATTAATTTTATCGATATTAAAAATATCAACGAAAATGATTTAGTAAATCTTATAAAAAATGATTTTACCCAAGGGTTCGAACCCTTAGAGTCCTTTCAAATATTATCCCCAATGTATAAGGGAACTTATGGCATTGATAATTTAAATAATGTCTTTCAAAATGCCTTTAATCCTAAATCTAGTAATTTAAAAGAAAGAAAAGTAGGCTTAGTTACATTTAGAGAAAATGATAAGATATTAGAACTTAAAAATAGACCAAGTGATGATGTTTATAATGGTGATGTTGGCACACTTGAAAAGATAGATGAAAATGAAAAGTTCTTTTATGTAAAATATGGAAACGTTGATGTTTTCTATAATTTTTCTGATTTATCTGATATCACTTTAGCATATGCGATGTCTGTTCATAAGGCACAAGGCAGTGAATATGGTCATGTTTATTTTGTGTTTGATAAGTCTCAAGGACATATGTTATATAAACAATTAATTTATACCGCCATATCAAGAGCTTCTAACAAACTAGTTTTAATTGGTGATAAAGAAGTCTTTTTAAAAGCTGTTAATAGAGAGTTAACAAGTAGAAAAACTACTTTAATTAATCGTTTAAATAATAATAATTGTGCTATCATAGACAAGGAAGATAAGTAGTTTAACAAATTTAGAGAGTAAACAAATGGTGAAAGTTTATATTAGTTAAATGAAGCTACTTCTTGTTTCTGATTAATACTCAGCGGGGCATCGCCGTTATCGATTTAAGTGCTTGTTTATCAAGAACTAAGGTGGTACCACGTATTTGCGTCCTTAGAGGCGCTTTTTTTATTTTTGGGAGGAAATTTATATGAAAAACTTAACAGGTAATGAAGTTAGACAAATGTTTCTAGATTTCTTTAAATCTAAGGGACATATGGTAGAACCAGGGGCATCTTTAGTACCAGTAAACGATCCTACTTTATTATGGATTAACGCTGGGGTTGCGGCTTTAAAGAAGTATTTTGATGGTAGAGAAAAGCCAGCATGTAATCGTATTACAAATGCGCAAAAGTGTATTCGTACAAACGATATTGAAAATGTAGGTAGAACTGCTCGTCACCATACTTTTTTTGAAATGCTAGGAAATTTCTCTATTGGTGATTATTTTAGAGAAGATGCTCTAAAATATGCATGGGAATTTTTAACTAGTCCTGAATGGATTGGCTTTGATCCAGATAGATTATATGTAACTATCTATCCAGATGATGAAGCTTCATATAATGTGTGGACCAAAGAGATTGGTATTAATCCTAATCATATCTTAAAATCATATGATAACTTCTGGGAAATAGGTGAAGGACCATGTGGACCAGATAGCGAAATTTATTATGATAGAGGCCCTAAGTATGATCCTGAGGGAATTGGCGAAAAATTGTTCTTTGAAGAGATGGAAAATGATAGATATATTGAAGTTTGGAACAATGTTTTCTCACAATTTGATGCCAAAGAAGGTGTGGATAGAAAAGACTATAAGGAATTACCACAAAAAAATATTGATACAGGTATGGGGCTAGAAAGACTTGTTGCCTTAATTCAAGATGGCGAAACAAACTTTGATACTGACTTATTCCTTCCAATTATTCATAAAACTGAAGAATATACAAATATTAAATATGTTGATAATAAGATGGCTTATCGAGTTATCGCTGACCATATTAGAACTTGTGTGTTCGCTTTAGCTGATGGCGCTACTTTCTCAAATGAAGGAAGAGGTTATGTCTTAAGAAGAGTACTTAGACGTGCTATGCGTTATGCAAGAAACTTAGGCATTAATAAACCATTCTTATATGAACTTGTTGATACAGTATGCGATATGATGTCTGGTTTTTATCCTTACTTGCTTGAAAAGAAGGATTTTGTTAAGAAGCTAATAAAAAGAGAAGAAGAATCTTTTATTGTTACACTTGCCAATGGTGAAAAACTATTAAATCAAGAACTTGATAATGTAAAAGATGGTACTTTATCAGGCGAAGTAATTTTCAAACTTTATGATACATATGGTTTCCCTAAGGAAATGACTGTTGAATCCGCAAGTGATAGAGGAATTAAATGTGATCTAGAAGGCTTTGAAAAGTGCATGGCTAAACAAAAACAAATGGCTAGAAATGCCAGAGATGTTAGCGAGTCAATGCATAATCAAAGCGAAGACTTATTAAACTTCAAGGCTGATTTTACTTTCACAGGATACGAAAAAGATGAAGATGAATCAAAGGTTATCGCTTTATTTAAAGATGGTAAAAAAGTTGATTCATTAATAGATTCTGGTGAAGTAGTGTTCGCTAATTCTTGTTTCTATGCTGAAAGTGGTGGCCAATGTGCTGATACTGGCTATATTTTAAATGATACATGTAAGGCTCTTGTTAAAGATGTTCAAAAAGCTCCAAATGGTGAATTCTTACATTCTGTTGTGATTGAAAATGGAACAATTGAAGTAGGTGATTTGTTTAAGCTAAGCATTAACAGTGATGATAGAGTAAAGATTCGTGCAAATCACTCTTGTCTGCACTTGTTAGATGAAGCATTAAGAGAAATACTTGGAAGTCATGTTCAACAAGCTGGTTCTTATGTATGTGCTGATTATGCTAGATTTGACTTTACACACTATGAAAAGATTTCTATTGAATTATTAAATGAGATCGAAACTAAGGTTAATGAATTTATTAACGCAAGCTATCCAGTTACTACTGAGCTATTAACAATTGAAGAGGCTAAAAAAACCGGTGCGATTGCCTTATTTGATGAAAAGTATGGTGATAAGGTAAGAGTTGTTACTATGGGACCAAGTAAAGAGTTCTGTGGGGGTACTCATGCTTTTAATACATCAGATCTTGGTTCTTTCAAGATTGTAAGTGAAGAATCAGTAGGTTCTGGTATTAGAAGAATTGAATGTGTTACTAAGATGAAAGCGTATGAAGCATTTAAGACTAGTGAGGCAAAGCTAGATAGTATTAAAGATGGCTTAAAGTTAAAGAATGTCGATATGATTTCTGATAGAATTGCTTCTATGAAGGATACAATCTCTTCTTTAGAAAACGAAAAAGCTCAACTATTAACTAGGGTTATGAATCTAGATAGCGATGTTATTGTTTCTAAGGCTAATGATAATGGCAAATTCAAATATGTTGTCTTGTCTTATGAGGGACTACAATATAATGCTAAAGATTTCGCAAATGCCATCAAGAATAAATTGAATGGTGGTGCTGTGTTTATTGGTAATAGTAATGGCGAAAAATATTCATTTGTTTGTGCATTGGGTGAAAGTGCTTTAGCTAATGGACTAGATGCTGGTGCTATTGTTAAGAAAGCTGCAAGCCTATGTGATGGTAAGGGCGGAGGTAAAAAAGACCTTGCTCAATCTGGTGGAAACAATAATGGTCAAATGGATAAGATTGTTTCTAACATTGTTGAAATATTTAAATAAGAAAGATCAAATTTCTATTTAAAGATATTATAAAAGTCAATAGCTAAGTTTATTGGCTTTTTTTATTGGTATAATGATTTAGAAAGAAGGTGTAAATTATGGCTAAAGATTTTTCTAGCACAATGCTATTTAATTCTAATGATTTAAGAAGAGCTAATTTAAAAGATTTACTTAAAGATGTTTCAAAGGCTTTGACAGAAAGAGGATATGATCCGGTTGATCAAATTGCTGGTTATCTTATTTCAAATGATCCTGCTTATATCTCAAGTCATAATAATGCCCGTAGTAATATTCAACAAGTAGAAAGATATGAAATAATTGAAGAGCTTGTTAGATATTATTTAGAGAGTAAATAGATGAGAATATTAGGTTTAGATTTAGGTTCAAGGACCCTTGGCATTGCTTTGTCTGATTCAAATGAATCACTTGCTTTAGCTAAGGAGACGTTTAGGTTTGCTCAAGATGATTATGATGCGGCAGTTGATAGAACTTTGGAATATATTGACGAATATAAGATTAAGACTGTTGTTTTGGGCTTACCAAAGCATATGAATGGTGATATTGGCGAAAGAGCTGAGCTTTCAATGGAATTTAAAGATATTATTGAACAAGAAAGAGATGTTGAAGTTGTTTTACAAGATGAAAGACTTACAACTTCTATAGCTTTAAAGACTAGCGCTTTTCTTGGCAATAGCGCTTCTAAAAGAAAGGCTACAGTTGACCAATTAGCTGCTCAAAATATATTACAAGATTATTTAGATAAAAAGAGGTTAGAGAATGAACGATAATAAAATTTATATTACTGATGAAAATGGTGCTGAAAAAGAAATGAATATTCTTTTCACTTTCGATATGAATGATAAGAACTATTGTGTAGTTTATGAAGGTGATAATGAAGATGAGTTATATGCTTTACAATATGATGAAGATGGAAATTTATATGTAGTTGAAGATGAAGAAGAATTAGAAATGATTCAAGAAGTTATCGATGCCTTTGATGGGGTAGAAGATGAAGAAATCTAAAAAGAAAAATAATAAGACAACTCTAGTAGTTGTTCTTTTATTGATTATCGTATTTCTTGTTGGTGGAATGTTTTTCTTTATAAGTTCTAGTATGAAACCTATAGAGGGTTCAAACTCTGAATATAAAACTATAACTATTGAAGATAACTGGTATGGTAGAACTGTTCTAGATTATTTAGATCAAGAAGGTATTATTAGAAATGCTAATGTAGCTTATCTATATGCCAAAATCAAAAATATCCCTTTAAACTTTAAGGCTGGAACATATGATGTTGATGTTTCTTTATCTTTTGAGAATTTGGTGGCTTATTTATCAGATGGCACTAATGCTATTCAAAATACAGTATCTATTAAGTTTATTGAAGGTTTACGTTGTAAAGATTTCGCTAACGCAATAGCTCAGGTAACAAATCTTAATTATGATGATATTATGTCTACTTGGAATGATGAATCTTATGTTAGATCTTTAATTGATGATTATCCATTCTTAACAGAAGATATGTTTGATACTGATGTTAAGTGTTTACTTGAGGGTTACTTATTTCCAAATACTTATGAATTCTTTAAGGATACAACAATTGATAATGTAACTAGAAGATTACTTGATGCTACACTTGTTGTTTATAAAGAATATAAAGATGGTTTTGATGCTTCTAGATATACAATTCATGAACTATTTACTTTAGCTTCAATTGTTCAAAGAGAAACAGGCAATAGTGATGACATGGCTAAGGTTGCTAGTGTTTTCTATAATCGATTAGATGAAGGCATGCAGCTACAAAGTTCAGTTACCGTATGTTATGCTTTAGATATTGGTTTAGGTGAAGATTGGACAAAGTGTGAAGTGATTCAAGATTCTAATGATCCTTATAATACTTATCAAATTTCAGGTTTTCCTCCTGGTGCAATTTGTAATCCTGGAGAAGATGCTATAAAAGCTGTACTATATCCTGAAGAAACTGATTATTTTTTCTTTATTGGTGATGTATGTGGCGATGGGGGTACAATATTTGCTAAGACATATGGTGAACAATTAGAAAATCAAAAGGAGTATTTATCATGTTACTAAATAAACCTGTAATAATTGGCATTGCTGGAGGTAGTGCTTCAGGTAAAACTACAATTGCTAGAAAAATTATTGAGACTTTTGAAGATACAAATTCTATCACGATCATTAAGGAAGATGACTATTATAATGATCAATCTAATTTAACTTTTGAAGAAAGACAAAAGACTAACTATGATCATCCTTTAGCTTTTGATCATGAACTTATGCGTTTTCAATTATTGGAGCTTATGAATAATCGTATTATTGAAAAGCCAACTTATGATTACACAATGCATAATAGAAGTGATGTAACAGAAATAATTGAGCCTAAAGATGTGATTATAGTAGAAGGATTATTTGTATTAGAAGAAAAAGAAATCAGAGATTTACTTGATATTAAGATTTTTGTCGATACGCCTAATGATGTACGTTTTATTAGAAGATTATCAAGAGATATTAAAGAAAGAGGCAGGGTTTTGGATAATATTATTGACCAATGGATGTCTACAGTAAGAGTTATGCATGAAGAATTTATTGAGCCAAGTAAGAAATTTGCAGATGTAATAATCCCTGAAGGTGGTGGCAATTCAGTGGGTATTGACTTACTTATAACCAAGATTGGTAGTATTTTAAACTAGTACTATGTTAAAATAGTTTTTGCGGAGGTAAATTATGGACGAGAAAATTTATGTCACTGAAGAAGGTTTACAAGATTTAAAAAATGAGTTGGATACTCTTATCCATGTTACTAGAAATGAAGTAATTGAAGAATTGAAAGCAGCTAGAGCACAAGGTGACTTGTCTGAAAACGCTGACTATGATGCAGCTAGAGATCGTCAAGCTCAAGTTGAATCTAGAATCAAAGAACTTGAACATACAATTCGTAATGCAGAAGTTATTTCTGAAACTAAGTCTAGCAAGTTTGTAAGACTTGGTAGTACTGTAGAATTAGAAGAATTAGATACTAAGGAAAAGCATACTTATTCAATTGTTGGTACAACTGAAGCTGATCCACTAAATGGTAAGCTTTCTAATGTAACACCACTTGCAGAAGCAATACTAGATCAAAAGGTCGGTAGTGTTGTTAAGGTAGAGGCTAAGATTCCTTACGAAGTTAAGATTCTAAAAGTTCAATAATTTACTAAATTTTTAAAGTATTAAACATAAGGCTCGAGAAATCGAGCTTTTTGTGTAGGAATTTTTAAAATTGTTGTCAATAATATATTGATGATAAAAAAATATATTGCGCTTATTTTATGTCTGTTGTTGCTTGCATTTATATTAGTCTTTGGTATAAATGTTATCTTTAATAGTGATGAAGAAAAGAAAGTAAATGTTAGCGTTGATGGTAATAACTATTCTTTGCCTCTTGGTAGTACTTATAAAGATTTAAAAGATAAAGTAGGTGAAGATATAAGTGATAATTTTAATGAAAATGCAATTTTAAAAGATAATCAACAAATAGAATCAACTGAAAATAGTTTAGATAAGGTATCAATCAATACCGCATCAAAAGAAGAACTTATGACTTTACCTGGAATTGGCGAAAAAACAGCGATAAAGATAATTGAATATAGAGAGAATTATGGTTTATTTTGGTCTATAGAAGATATAAAAAATGTAAGTGGAATAGGAGATAAAAAGTTTGAAAAACTCAAAGACCTTATTTCTGTTTAGGATTGCCTTACTTTTATATGTCAATATTTATTTTAAGAATTTATTTCTTTTAATAATTAGCCTAATTATTATTTTTATATTGTCTAAGAAAGAATGTTTAATCTTAATTGTTTTATTACTTATAAGCATAATTAAGTTTCCTAATATTATTCCTATTGGCTATATATCAGATACCAGTTGCAAATATGTTACGGTTAATTCAATTCTTTATAAGACTATAGTTTATGATACAGGTGCTAAAAAGGGTGATTTTGTATTTGTGCCAAATAGCAAGAAAATAGAAAACTATGATTATCTTAATTCTTATTATTTATATG
>CAVBAX010000064.1:0-8282 GCA_963593105.1 Candidatus Methanomethylophilaceae archaeon
TGTTGATCAAGAACAATTAGACGCTCTTGATTTGATTGTTAAAGAAAAGAAATAAGTATTAAAAGGCATTCATATGCCTTTTGGTTTTTTAAAATCTATAGATAATATAACAAATAACTATTTGATAATTTATAAGCGTTCTCATATTATGAAATCGTAAATAAAGAAGACGCTATGATAAGAGGCCTTACTTATGATATTGTAGGTGGTAGTGCTTCTGGCATTGCTGCAGGACTAGCTTGCTTGATATTAAGGAAATTCAAGCTAAATTAAGACGCTAGGGTGCTTTAATTTAAAAATGAAAGGAAAATTTTTTTTATGAAAAATGTTTTAAATAAGAGAAATGTATCGCTTATTCTTGCTGCAATCGTTCTTGCATTGTTCTACTTTTTACCAGATACAAGCGCAAATGGTGGACTAAGTCATGAGGCATTATGGGCTGTTGGTATATTCTTTGCTTCGCTAATCATGTGGATCGGTGTTTCAATTGACTGGCCAAGTTTAATTTCTATGTTTTTGATTGGACTACTTCCAACATATGGTTTCTCTAAGATGTTATCAGGATCATTCGGTAACTCTACAGTAGCTTTTTTGATGTTTACATTTATGTTGGTATATCCACTTTCACAAACAAACTTTGTAAGAAGAGTAACAGTTGCTTTTATTACAAATAAGGTTGCTAAAAAGGGACCTTGGCACTTTGTTTGCTTTTTGTTTGCTGCTATTACATTAATTGGTTTATTTATTTCACCATCTGTACTATTTGTCGCCTTCTTACCTTTTCTTGAAGATATCTATAAAGTATTAGATATTAAAAAGGGTGGTAAAACTGGAAACATGCTTATGATGGGTACTGCCTTCTGTATTTCCTTATCTTCAGGTATGACTCCTATTGGACATGTATGGCCAACTCTTGCGATGAGTTATTATGCAGGTAGTGAATTTGGTTCTTCAATAAGCGCTTTCCAATATATGGCATTTGGTGTTCCAACAGGAATCTTGCTTGTAATTGCTTTAATTTTAGTATTTAAGTTTATCTATAGACCAGATGATATTAATGATATTGATACATCTAAGGCAGAAAGCTTAAAGGGTACTTTTCCTAAGGCTGACTTAAGAGAAAAGTTAATCATCGCTATCATGATTCTTGTAGTATTCTTATGGATTTCTCCATCTTTAGTTAAGAATGCTTTACCTGAATACTATACATTAATTAACGGTATGACTACTGCTATGCCACCACTTCTTGGATGTATCTTAATGTTTATCATTTCAATTGATGGCAAACCTCTATTAAGTTTCAAAGATGCAACTACAAAAGGTGTTATGTGGGGTTCAGTGCTTATGACTGCAGCTGCAACAATTGTTGGTGCTACATTAACTAATTCAGATCTTGGTATTTCTGTTTGGTTATCAACTGTTATGCAACCAATTGCTGAACACTTATCACCATCAGTATTAATTATCTTCTTTGTAGCTTGGGCTGTAATTGAAACTAATTTCTCAAGTAATATCGTTACAACAACAGTAGTATCATCAATCATGTTAGCGGTACTATCTGCTCTACCTGAAGGTTCAGTATGTATTCCTGCTGCTGTATGTCTTGTTGGTTTTGCAGCTGGTGTATGTAATATGACTCCTGCTGGTCAATCAACAATTAACACTGTTGCAATTGGCTCTGGTTGGACTGATTCTAAGTCAATGTTTATTTGGGGTGGTGTATTTGCACTATTAGCGATCATTATTCTAAGTTTAGTCGGTTATAACTTAGGTGCCATCTTTATGGCGTCTATCTAATTAAAAATTATTAGATAAACGTAATAGTTTACCTGTTCCACTTATTTTTAAAGAAGGTTTATATATGAAAAAAACTATTTCGAAAGAAATTGTATTTATTTGCGCATTAATTATTGATGCCATTGCGATTGACATTTTAACATTTGCTTCGCTTGGCATTTCTACTATGACTAGTGTATCTTATGTTATTTCACAAATTGTAGATGGATTAACACTTGGTATTACCAACACAATAGTACAAACTTCATTGTTGTTAATATTAACTATTATGATGAAAAAGTTTAACCCTAATTATGTTTTGTCATTTATAGCGGGTGCTGTATTTGGTATTTTAATTGATTTATTTAATCCTTTAATCAACTTGCTTCCAATGGGCGGATTGGTATTAAAATTTGTTTATTTTTTAATTGGCTGGCTTTTGATGAGCTTTGCAGTTGCCTTATTTGTGAATTCTGATATGCCTGCAATGCCATTTGACGCTTTTACTAAAGATTTGGCAGCGTTTAAGAAAATTAAATTTAAAAAAGTTAAAACTATTATTGATTTAGTGTTTATTGTAATTTCGGTTGTTTTATCTTTAATCTTTTTAAAGAAGATTGTGGGTATTGGCATCGGTACTCTTGTTATGGCCTTGTTTACTGGTGAAATTGAGGGCGATGAACTTAATTTTATTAAAGAAAAATATGATTTTAAAACTTTCACTAAAATTGGTAAAAAATTAGAATCATATAAGGTAACACAATAAGCACTATTAAATATATTTTTGATATTTTTGTTGCCTTTTTTATGATTAGCGTTACACGCAAGTGAATAATTTGGGGCTTTTAAAAAAATTTGGTTTAGCCAACTCTTTTAATTATTCTATTTTTCAAAAATTTTAACTTGGTTATAAGTCTAATTGTTTAAAGTTGATTTAAAGTTTATAATTATTGATGTAAGGAGGATCTAATAATGCCAGTTAAAGTTGATGCTGATACTTGTGTAGGATGTGGTGCTTGTACAGAAGTTTGTCCTACAGGTTCTTTAAATCTTGCTGAAGATGGTAAATGCAAAGTAAGCGAAGATACTTGTATTGACTGTGGTGCTTGCTGTGGTACTTGCCCAACAGGTGCTATTTCTCAATAATTAAATCATGCATTTAAAAACCAGGTTATTAAAAAACTTGGTTTTTTTATTAGCTTTTTATATCATAGAAGGGTATGAAAAAAGATTATATTCTTCCTGATATCAAGGAAGCAAGAAGAAGAAACAATACTGAAAAAATCGAAAGAATTAACTTTAATATCGATGAAAGCTTTAAAGATTTAGGAAAGGACAAAAAGTATTTCATTAAGACACATGGTTGTCAAGCTAATTTTAGAGACTCAGAAACAATCGCTGGTTTACTAGATGAACTTGGTTTTATAAGTACTAACAGTGAAGAAAATGCTGATATTATTTTAATTAATACTTGTGCTGTAAGAGAAGGCGCAGAAGATAAAGTTTTTGGGGAAATTGGTGCTTTAAAAAGACTTAAAAGAGAAAAACCCAATTTGCTTATTGGCATTTGTGGCTGCATGACTCAAGAAGAAAAAACCGTCACCACAATACTTGAAAAATATCATCAAGTAGATATTATTTTTGGCACTCATAATATTACATCTTTACCTAAGATGATTGCTGATATTTATAAGACTAATAAGAAAAGAGCAGTTGAAGTTTATTCAAAACAGGGTGAAGTAATTGAAAATGTACCTGTTACAAGACTTGCCTCACATAAGGCTTATGTAAACATTATGTATGGTTGTGATAAGTTTTGTACATATTGCATAGTACCTTATACAAGAGGCAAAGAAAGAAGCAGACTTTTACAAGATGTAGTAAAAGAGGTGCAAGAACTAAAAGATAGTGGCTATAAAGAAGTATGTTTACTTGGCCAAAATGTTAATGCCTATGGCAAGGATTTAAATCTAGGTTATGGTTTTGGTGACTTACTTGATAAGGTGGCTAAAACTGGTATTAAAAGAGTTCGTTTTATGACTTCTCACCCTTGGGACTTTAATGATGAAATGATTGATGCTATCGCAAATAATCCAAACATTTGCCCTTATATTCATTTACCTGTTCAATCAGGTTCTGATGAGATCCTAAAGAAGATGAATAGAAGATATACTATTGAAGAATATAAGGCTTTATTTGATAAGTTAAATGCTAAATTAAAAAACTTTGCCTATACAACTGATATTATCGTAGGTTTCCCAAATGAATCTGATGAAGATTTTAAAGGAACGCTTGATATTGTTGATTATTGTAAATATGATAATGCGTATACGTTTATTTATTCAAAAAGAAGTGGTACACCAGCTGCTAATATGGAAGATAGTATAAGTAGAGAAGTAAAAGAGGTGAGACTACAAGAACTTAATAAGAAGGTGGCATATTATGCAAATCAAAAGAATCAAGCATATTTAAATAAAATAGTAGAAGTTTTAGTTGATGGAAAATCAAAGAAAAATGACGCCGTTTATTCAGGTTATACGCCTGAAAATAAGCTTGTTAACTTTAAGGGTGAAGGTATTGAAATTGGTGATTTAGTAAATGTGAAAATCACTGAATGTATGTCCTTTTCGCTTAATGGTGAGCTAGTGGGCAAAGTACTTGATTAATTATTTGAATTTGTTTTAATAAAGATACAAACACATAAGGAGGAAAGTGTATGAAATTTGTATGTAAGGTATGTGGCTATATCTATGAAGGTGATAAGGCCCCAGAAGAATGTCCTGTATGCCATGCTAAGTCAAATATGTTTGAAGAAGTAAAGGGCGAAATGGCTCTAGCTGCTGAACATAAGTTTGGTGTTTATGAACAAACTGTAAAGAATAATCCTGATATAAGTGAAGAAGATAAGAAATATATCTTTGAACAATTAAAGGCTAACTTTAATGGTGAATGCTCGGAAGTTGGTATGTATTTATGCATGGCTAGAATCGCTTTTAGAGAAGGTTATCCTGAAGTTGGACTTTATTGGGAAAAAGCAGCTTATGAAGAAGCAGAACATGCTGCTAAGTTTGCTGAACTATTAGGTAGTGATTTAGAACCTAACATGACTTCTTCTACTGCTAAGAATTTAAAGTGGAGAGTAGATTGCGAATATGGTGCAACTGCTGGCAAGGTAGAACTTGCAACTTGTGCTAAAAAGAATGGTCTTGATGCAATTCATGATACAGTTCATGAAATGGCAAGAGATGAGGCAAGACATGGAAAGGCTCTTGAAGGATTATACAAGAGATATTTTGGTAAATAATTATGAGTAAATATGCAGGAACAAAAACTGAAAAGAACTTATTAGCTGCTTTTGCAGGTGAATCAGAAGCTAGAAATAAATATACTTATTTTGCTTCTAAGGCTAAAAAAGAAGGTTATGAACAAATTGCGGCAATGTTTTTAAAAACTGCTGATAATGAAAAGGAACATGCTAAACTTTGGTTTAAAGAACTAGAAGGAATTGGTGACACAAAAGCTAACTTAAAGGCTGCAGCAGAAGGTGAAAACTATGAATGGACTGATATGTATGAAACTTTCGCTAAAGAGGCTGAAGAAGAAGGATTTACAGAATTAGCTAGTAAGTTTAGACTTGTGGGTGCTATTGAAAAGCATCACGAAGAAAGATATAGAGCTTTATTAAATAATATTGAAACTAGCGCTGTATTTGAAAAGAGTGAAGTAAAGATTTGGGAATGTCGAAATTGTGGTCATATCGTGATTGGCACTAAGGCACCTGATGTATGTCCTACATGTAATCATCCTCAAAGCTACTTTGAAATTTCTCAAGCTAATTATTAATTAATATAAAATGGGTACTAAGTATCCATTTTTTTATGCTAAAATTTATCTTGTTTTATGAAAAAAGAGAATATATACAAGGTTTTATTTTATTTATTAGGTTTAGCTATTTTATCGCTTGGTTTAATACTTAATTCTAAGTCTAATCTAGGCACTTCACCAATTGTTTCGGTTGCTTATATTTTTGGTGATATTTTTGGTATTAGTCTATCTAGCGCTACTTTGTACCAATATATTATTTTTATTATCATTCAAATGATTTTACATAGTCGTATGAAATTAGATAACTTAAAGTTACAACTTATTCAAGATGCTTCACAGATTATTGTTAGTTTTATTTTCACTAGCTTTATGTCTTTGTTTTCATATCATGTACCATTAGCTTCAAATATGCTGATTCAAATATTATTTATTATCTTCGGAACAATTTGTACTGGTATTGGTGCAGCTTTGTCTTTAGATGCTAGGCTTATACCAAATCCAGGTGATGGCATAACTCAATCTATTTCTGATACTATCGGTAAGGAAGTTGGCCTTACTAAAAATATTGTTGATGTGACTTGTGTTTTAACTACAATTATTGTTTCCTTGATTTTTAAAGGTAAAATTATTGGCGTTGGTATTGGAACACTAGTTTGTGTTATTTTTACAGGTAGAGTAATTACTTTGTTTAATAAAATATTTAAAGACAAGATTGACACACTTTGTGGCTTAAATAAGTAGATGCTATAATCATCTTGTACAAATAATACGTTTTTAGCTTATAATTTAGACATATATTTATGGAGGATATCATAATGGAAAAAGTTCGCTTAATGGCACTTGGTGGCTTAGACGAAGATGGAAAAAATATGTATTGTATCGAGATCAATGATGATATTTTTGTTGTTGATGCCGGTTTAAAATATCCAGAAAATCAACAATTAGGGGTCGAATATGTAATTCCTGATTTTCAATATTTAATAGAAAACAAAGATAGAGTAAAGGGTGTATTTATTACTCATGGTCATGATGATGTAATGAAGGCCCTAAGTCATTTATTGAAGGCTTGTGACTTTGATGTATATGCAACTGCTTTAACGGCTAAAATTATTGAAGATGATTTACCTAAAAATTCTAAAAAGAGAATTAATATCTTAAGAAGAGATGGAACTTATACAATTGCTGGACACAAGGTTCATACTTTCCCAGTAATGATGTCAATTGCGGATGGCGTTGGTTTAATATTTGAGACAAGCCAAGGTTCAATTGTTTATACAAGTGAATTTATTGTTGACTATGATTTAACGTTTGAAGCTTTCTCAATGAATATGAATCTTTTATCTAAGGTTGGTGATGGCAATGTTTTATGTTTGATGTCAGAATCAGTTGGTGCTAATAAGGATGGTTATACAGCGCCAAAACATCGTATTACCGATTTAATTGAAACTTATATTGAAAGTTTAGATAATCGTATGGTTGTCACTTTATATAAACAAAATCTTTATCGTATTATTGAAATATTAGAGCTCGCAAAAAAATATAAGAAGCTTGTTTATTTCTATGATGAAAGTCATTTAAAACTATTAAGATCTGCTGAAGAGCTTGGTTACTATCATGTTCCAGCGGGTGTTGTGGTTACTAAAAAGGAATTTAATAATGATTTAAAAAATATTATTTGTATTATTTCAGGATCTGGTAAGCAAGTATTTAAACTATTAAATAATATTGCGATTGGTGATGATGCTAAGTTTAAACTTGTTAAAGATGATTTAGTTGTAATTGCTTCTCCTGTTGTACCTGGTACTGAAAAAGAAGCAGCTAATATGGAAGATGACTTGTATAAAGCTGATGTAAAGATTGTTAAGTTTAATAAGAATGATTTATTGTCGATGCATGCTTCTAAGGAAGATTTAAAGACTATGTTGTATCTAATTAAGCCTAAGTATTATTTACCAGTTAAGGGACAATATTATGATTTAATTAATAATGCAGATGTGGCTGTAGAAATGGGCTATACACCAGATAAAGTTATTATTTTAGATAATGGCCAATTTGCTACTTTTGAAAACCAAAAGTTAGTTTCTACAAGAGATTCAATCGATTTAAATGATGTTTTGATTGATGGCTCTGATAAGGCTGATGTATCTGGTATGGTATTAAAAGATAGAGAAACTTTAAGTACTGATGGCGCTATTGTTTGTGGTATTGTCTTAGATTTTAAGACTAAGGAGTTAATTGGCGGACCAGATGTTCAAAGTAGAGGTGTAATCTATCTTAAGGATGCTGAAAATTTACTAAATGAAATCGGCAATATTTTATGTGATACAGTAGCTGTTGCGGTAAAGGAAAATAGGTATGATAATATGAAGGTAAGATCTGAAGCTAAGGAAAAGATTCAAACTTATGTTTTAAGAAATACTGGCAAGCGTCCAATGATTTTACCAGCAATTGTTGAAGTAAATGGAGGGAAATAATGGCTAGAAAAAAGAAAGAAGTCCAAGTAGAAGATCCTTTTAATTATGGGGGACTGATCTCTTTTTTATGCGTCTTTATCCTGATTTATTTTTCAATAACTAAAACAGGAATGGTGGGATTATTTATTAATAATCTCTTTTCTTATTTATTTGGCCCATATTATTTAACTTTACTTATAACTTTATTTATATGTGCCTTTATTAAAG
>CAVBAX010000065.1:0-869 GCA_963593105.1 Candidatus Methanomethylophilaceae archaeon
ATGAAACCTTGATAACGTATCTATTTAAGTTTATTTCTTTAATGCATGTATTTGCTTGTGCTGGTATGTGCTTTAAAAAACTTCTATATAATCTTTCAATCTAGCTTTAAGCATCTTTTGGCATATGTTGCTAGAAGATGCTTTTTAAAGTGTATAATATAAAAAAGTTTTGGAGGACAGTTATGGACAATTCAATATTTAGAAAAAAAAGTATCGACAGGATTTCCTCACCTGAAGAATCATTAGATTATTTGAAGGTTACAAAACCCGCTGTTTGGATGATTCTTATCGTAGCTGTTCTAATTATATTAGCTATTATCATTTGGTCGATTAATGGAAGAATTGAAGAAAACATAATTGTAAATAATAAAGTTCAAACTATAAGTGTTGCACCAATAGAACTATTGTTTGATTAGAGGACTAATGTATGAAAAGAAAACAAAAGCAACCATTAACAAATAAAGTCGCTAATGTTCCAGTAATATTACAACTTGAAGCACTAGAATGTGGTGCTGCTTCTTTAGATATGATTTTAGCCTATTATGGCAAAAGAGTGCCATTAGAACAGGTAAGGCTAGATTGTGGTGTTTCAAGAGATGGTTCAAATGCTAAAAACATTTTGATTGCGGCAAGAAATTATGGACTTAATGCTAAGGGTTTTCGATATGAACCTCTAGCTTTAAAAGAAAAGGGCACTTTTCCCTGTATTATCCATTGGAACTTTAATCACTTTGTTGTATTAGATGGCTTTAAGAAAAATAAGGTTGTTATAAATGATCCTAGTAAAGGAAAAGTTGAAATATCAATGGAAGAATTTGATAATTCTTTTACGGGCGTATGTTTGCAATTTTCACCAAGCGATAATTTTG
>CAVBAX010000065.1:879-8070 GCA_963593105.1 Candidatus Methanomethylophilaceae archaeon
GCGAAAAGAAAAGTATGCTATCTTTTATCAAAAAACGATTAAAAGGTGAAGGTGGCACTATTATTTTTGTAACTTTACTTTCATTGATTTCTTCACTTTTAGGAATAATTAATCCATTCTTCTCTAAGATATTTGTAGATAAATTATTACCTGGTTTAAATCCAACATGGTTTACGCCTTTCTTTTTATTTATGATAACTTTTGGAACTATTGAAGTTATCTTATCAGGAATTAATGCGATTTATTCTTTGAAATTATCAGGCAAACTTGCGATTAAGGCTAATGTTGAATATATGTGGCATGTTTTAAGAATGCCTGTTGAATTTTTTTCTCAACGTATGGCTGGTGATATTACTATGCGTAAGGGAACAAATGAAACAATTACCGCAACTTTAATTGATACGCTAGCACCTTTGTTTTTCAATATTCTAATGATGGTTGTATATTTATTTGTAATGTTAAGATATAGCATACTTTTATCTTTAATTGGCTTATGTGGCATAATTATCAATCTTAGCTTAAATCGTTATACTGCTAAAAAACTTACTAATATTTCAAGAGTTCAAGCAAGAGATGAGGCTAATTTATATTCTTCAACAATGTCTGGTATTGAAATGATAGAAACAATAAAGTCTTCTGGTGCAGAAAATGGTTACTTTCAAAAGTGGGCAGGATATCAAGCATCTGTAAATACTTTAAATGTAAAAAGTCAATATATCGCTCAATACTTGGGCTTGATACCTGAAATTGTTTCATCTTTGGTTAATATTAGTATACTTGCCTTAGGCCTATATATGATTATTAAAGGCAATTTTACTATAGGTATGTTGTATGCTTTTCAAGGTATTTTATCTTCTTTACAACAACCAATTGAAAGTCTATCTTCAACAAGTGAAGAACTATTACAAATGGAAAATGATATGGAAAGAGTTGAAGATGTGCTTCAATATCCAATTGATAGTAATCTTGAACAAAAAAATGAAAATATTGAAAATTATAAAAAATTGTCTGGAAAAATAGAACTTAAAAATGTTACTTTTGGTTATTCTAGGCTTGCTCCACCTTTAATTAAAAACTTTAATATGGTTATTGAACCTGGACAAAAAGTCGCCTTTGTTGGTGGATCGGGATGTGGCAAATCTACGCTTTCGAAATTGATATCGGGTTTATATAAACCTTGGAGTGGTGAAATTTTATTTGATGGTAAACCAATAGAGGAAATAGATAGAAATATCTTTACTGGTTCTTTAGCGGTAGTAGATCAAGAAATAACTCTATTTGAAGATTCGATAGCTGAAAATATTAAAATGTGGGATTCTTCTATCGAAGACTATGAAATGATATTGGCTGCAAGGGATGCAAGTTTACATGAAGATATCATGCAACGTGATGGTGGCTACCAATATAGGATGCTTGAAGGCGGTAAAGATTTTTCCGGTGGTCAAAGACAAAGAATGGAAATCGCTAGAGTTTTAGCGCAAGATCCAACAATTATTATTATGGATGAAGCAACTTCAGCACTAGATGCTAAGACTGAATATGAAGTAGTGAAAGCTATAAAAGATAGAGGAATTACTTCGATTGTTATTGCTCATAGATTATCAACAATTAGAGATTGCGATGAAATTATTGTAATGGATCATGGTTTGATTATTGAAAGAGGTAAACATAATGAACTTATGAATCTTCATGGAAAATATGAAGAATTAATTATTAACGAATAGGAGAAGCTTATGGGATGGTTTGATGAACAAATACGTCAAAGAATAGAAAATGATGATGAAATGTTTTCTGATGCCTTTGCTTCTATGATGAATTTAGTTTCTAATGAAAAAATCATAAGTAGTTTTAAAGACAATAGACAATTAACACTTGAAGCTGTTGGTGATATTTTGGATTATTATCATATAAAGGCGAGCGAGGTTCCAGACAACATAGATGATATTAATGATATGTTAGAGTTTTTATTAAGGCCTTCTGGCATAATGCGTAGAAGCATTAAACTTAGTGATGCTTGGTATAAAGATGGTGTTGGAGCAATGCTTGGAACTAAAAAAGATGGAAGTATAATTGCATTGTTGCCAAAAATAAATGGCTATTATTATAAAGATTACACAAGCGATAAGTTAATACGTGTAACCAAAGAAAACGCTAAAGAGATAGATCAAGAAGCAATATGTTTTTATGAGCCTTTTCCAATGAAAAAATTAGGAATGAGCGATATTTTAAAATATATCTTTTCATTATTTAGAAGTAATGATTATTTATGCATATTTACTGTAATGATTATTTCTACAACCTTAGGTATGTTTACACCGCGTATTAGTCAATATTTATATGGAACAGTATTAAATTTAGGCAGTGTTTCATTATTAGCTGGGGCAATACTTACTTTACTTTGTATAACTATTGCCAGCAACTTTATTTCTATAATTTCTAATGCTTTAAATGCAGGTATATCTACGCGTGTTAATCTATCAATTGAAAGTGCTTTTATGATGCGTGTACTTTCTTTGCCTGCTGATTTCTTTAAACAATATAGTTCAGGTGAATTGGCTAATAGAGTAATTTATGTTAATGAACTATGCAAATTGTTGTTTGAAACAATTTTTACAACAGGTTTAACAGCTATATTTTCACTTTGTTATCTTGTACAAATTGCGCGTATTACGCCTACTTTGTTTTGGCCATCATGTATTGTTTTGTTTTTAACACTTGCTGTTTCTTTGATTGCTTCGCTAATGCAAATTAACATAACTGAAAAACAAATGGTAGAAACAAGTAAAGAGAATGGCTTGGTTTTTTCACTTATTAATGGTGTTACCAAAATAAAGGTTGCAGGTGGTGAGAAAAGAGCTTTCGCTAAATGGAGTAAGCAATATGTAAATAATGCAAAATATACATATCAACCGCCTATATTTTTGAAATTAAGTTCAACAATTACTACAGCTATATCGCTTTTAGGTAACATAATTATTATCGCTTTTAGGTACCATAATTATTTATTATGTAACTCTTAACTCAAATATTGCTGTAGCAGATTATATGGCGTTTGTTAGTGCATATGGTTTAGTCTCTGGTGCGTTTGCGACTTTATCAACAATTAATCAATCACTTGCTCAAATTAAATCAATATTTAAAATTGTAAGTCCTATATTGGAAACTGAACCTGAAGTAGATGTTAACAGACGTGTTATAAATTCTATTAGAGGTGGAATAGAACTTAATAATATATACTTTAGGTATTCTGATTCAATGCCTTATGTTCTTGATGATTTATCTTTAAAAATTAGACCAGGTCAATACGTAGCGATAGTTGGTAAAACAGGTTGTGGAAAGTCTACACTTTTACGTATTTTATTAGGATTTGAAAAACCTGAAAAAGGTGCTGTTTATTATGATGGCAAAGACATTTCTTCACTTGATTTAAAATCGCTTAGAAGAAAAATTGGCGTAGTTATGCAAAATGGCAAACTATTTCAAGGGGATATCTATTCAAATATTGTCATATCTGCCCCTTGGCTTACGTTAGATGATGCTTGGAAGGCTGCGGAAATAGCTGGACTTGCAGATGATATAAAAAGTATGCCAATGGGTATGTCTACTATGATAGGTGAGGGGATAGGTGGCATATCAGGTGGCCAAAAACAACGTTTAATGATTGCGCGTGCTATTGCTCCAAAGCCTAAAATTTTAATGTTTGATGAAGCTACTAGTGCTCTTGATAATATTACTCAAAAGAAAGTATCTAATTCTTTAGATAGTTTAAAATGCACAAGAATTGTCATTGCTCATAGATTATCTACAATAAAACATGCTGATCGTATTATTGTTTTAGATAAAGGAAAAATAGTAGAAGATGGCACATATGATGAGCTTATTAAGTTAAATGGTCATTTTAGTGAACTTGTTAATAGACAACGTGTAGATTTTGATTAATATTTAGCTTTTTAGTGTTACAATGTTCTAAACAAATAACTCTTTTATGTCTAAAAGTTATTGTTAAATGTATAGTTAATTACAAATGGAGGAAAAATTATGCAAGAGAATGAAGCAAAAAAACTTGAAGAACTAAATGATGATGCTCTTGAAGATGTAGCAGGTGGTACCAATACACTAGTATCTAGTGCTGCTTCTAAAATCAGAGGTGCTCAAGTAGCCAGTGCCGCTGCACAAATTAGAGGAACTCAAGCTAATAGCGAACTAAGATCTGTTAATAGTAGTGCTAGTTCAATTAAATTAAAAGCTAATAAAAAATTATAAGATCGATCATTTAGGAGGTATAGTTATGGCTGAAAAAGAATTAAAAAATACTGAAGAATTAAATGATGAAAATCTTGAAAACGTTACAGGTGGCGCTAATACACTAGTATCTAGTGCTGCTTCTAAAATCAGAGGTGCTCAAGTAGCCAGTGCCGCTGCACAAATTAGAGGAACTCAAGCTAATAGTGAACTAAGAACTGTTAATAGTAGTGTTAGTAAAATTAATGGAACATTAAAGACTGTAAGAAAATAATTAGTTATTTTTTGTAATCGATTTAATACATAATTATTTTAAAACAACATGAATATTACAAAAAAGCTAGATAATACAAAGCTTGAAGTAATTTTAGAAGGAAGACTAGACACAACTACTTCTCCAATATTAGAAGCAGAACTTAAAGAATCTTTAGAAAATATTGATGAGCTAATCTTCGATTTTGAAAAACTTGAATATATTTCATCTTCTGGCTTAAGAATTTTACTTGCTGCCCAAAAGATAATGGATGGTCAAGGCAAAATGATTATTAAAAATGTCAATGAAGTAGTATATGAAGTATTTGAATTAACAGGTTTTGTAGATATTTTAACAATTGAGAAATAAAAGGACATTAACTTGTCCTTTTATTTTGGTTAAATTCAAAATAAGCTTTGTTTAGCACTATTTAAGCAAATTTTAAATCATTTATGTTAAAATCAAAGAGTTAGAAAGAAAGAAGAGATTAAATGAAAGAAGTTTTTACTTTAGATTTCTATGGTCGTAATTTAACTGTTGAGACTGGTGAAATCGCAAAACAGGCTGGGGGGTCTGTATTAGTCCGCTATGAGGACACTGTAATTTTATCAACTGCTTGTGCAAGCAATGTTGCTAAGGATACTGATTTTTTCCCACTTACAGTATCGTTTGAAGAAAAGTTATATTCAGTAGGAAAAATTCCAGGAGGTTTCTTAAGAAGAGAAGGTAGACCTTCAGAACATGCTACTTTAACCGCTAGATTAATTGATAGACCAATTAGACCTTTATTTGCTGAAGGTTTTAGAAATGAAGTTCAAGTTGTAAATACTGTAATGTCAGTAGATACAGATTGTTCAGCTGAAATGGCTGCTTTATTTGGAGCTTCACTTGCTTTGTGTGTTTCAAATATTCCATTTAATGGTCCAGTGGCTGGTGTTAAAGTTGGTTATGTTGATGGTGAATTTGTGGTTAATCCAACTGTTGAACAAATGAATAATTCATTAATTGATTTAACTGTTGCAGGTACTGAAAACGCCATTGATATGGTTGAAGCAGGTGCTAAAGAAGTATCTGAAGAATTAATGTTAGATGCTTTAATGTTTGGTCATGATAAGATTAAAGAACTATGTGCTTTCCAAAAAGAAATTATTGCTAAAGTTGGTAAGGAAAAGATGGAAGTAGTTCTATATGAAATTGATCCAAGAATTAAAGAATATGTAAATGCTAATGGCAAGGAAAGACTTGAAAAAGCTGTTTCAATACACGATAAGTTAGAATCTTATAATGCTCAAGAGTCTATTACTAAGGAAATGCAAGCTCATTTTGAACAAGATTCTACTTTATCAGAAAAAGAAATTGATAAGTTAGTTAAACAAACTAATGAATATTGTACAGAAATCATCGCTAATGAAGTTAGAAGACTTATTTCGGTTGAAAAGATTAGACCTGATGGTAGAGCACTTGATGAAATTAGACCTTTAAATTCTCAAATTGATTTACTTCCAAGAGTTCATGGTTCTGCGATGTTTACTCGTGGTCAAACTCAAGTTATCTCTGTTACGACTTTAGGCCCATTAGGAGATAATCAAATTATTGATGATTTGACTGAAGTTGATGAAAAACGTTTTATGCATCAATATAACTTCCCACCTTATTCAGTTGGTGAAGTTGGTAGAATGGGTAATCCTGGAAGAAGAGAAATTGGCCATGGAGCACTAGGTGAAAGAGCTCTAAAACAAGTTATTCCATCTGAAGAAGAATTCCCATATGCAATTAGAACTGTTGCTGAAGTTGTTGAATCAAATGGTTCAAGTTCTCAAGCTTCAATTTGTGCTGGTACTATGTCTTTAATGGCAGCTGGTGTACCAATTAAGGCTCCTGTGGCTGGTGTTGCGATGGGTTTAATTGAAGTAGGCGATTCTTATTCAATTCTTACTGATATTCAAGGTATGGAAGACCACTATGGTGATATGGACTTTAAGGTAGCTGGTACAAAAGATGGTATCACTGCTTTACAAATGGATATTAAGTGTACAGGTATCAAGCGTGAAGTATTTGAAGAGGCTTTAGCTCAAGCTAAAAAAGGAAGACTAGAAATTCTTGATAATATGATGGCTTGTATCTCTGAACCTAGAAAAGATGTTTCTAAGTATGCTCCTAAGATGGATACATTCAACATCCCTGTTGACAAGATTAGAGATGTAATTGGCAAGGGTGGCGAACAAATCAATAAGATTATTGAAGAATGTGACAATATCAAGATTGATATCGATGATAATGGCAAGGTTGTTCTATATCATATGAATAGAGAAACAATCAACAAAGCTAAAGATATTATCTTAGATATCGCAAGAGTTGCTCAAGTTGGCGACATCTATGAATCAACTGTTGTAAGACTTGAAAAGTTTGGTGCCTTTGTAGAATTATTCAAGGGACAAGATGCTTTACTTCATGTATCTAAGATTAATCATGATAGAGTTAATAAACCTGAAGATGTTTTAAAGATTGGTGATAAGATTAAAGTTAAAGTCATGGAAATTGATGAAAAGGGTAGAGTTAATGTAAGTGCTAAGGAACTTCTTCCTAAACCCGAAAAGAAAAGTTCAGACGATTCGAACCCCGTTTCAGAAGAACCTAAAAAAGAATCAGAACATAAAGGCGAAAGAAGATTCTTTGGTAAGAAATTAGGCTAATAT
>CAVBAX010000066.1:0-7970 GCA_963593105.1 Candidatus Methanomethylophilaceae archaeon
TATCTATTATTGTTTTAACAGAGTCAATGTTTAAATCTGTCATTTTGGCGATTTTATCTAATGTACAACCATCATTATACATGTTCATCACAAAGTTTTCTGTTGTTTTTTCTATAGCCATTTCTTCAATTCCTTCTGCTAGATTGCACATTATATTCACATCCTCTCCTAATTCATCTTTCGTCAGAATATTATAATCCTTCTTTATTATATTTATTTTCTCGCTGGCATTCAATTTATTAGAAAATAAAGTCCCAAGTAATCGATGTAACTTATATTCATCATCATAATCAGGGATATCATTCGTAATTCCAAGTAATACGATGTTTATAAGTTTATCATCACCCTTCCAATTATACTTACCCAATATTTCATCCTTTATAAGATGATAATGGCATAGATTATTTTCTTCCATATTCATACATATCCAAATACTATAGACACGTTTTATATCATCATAATTTGATTTAATAAAATCTTTGTTCTTTTGTGATGATATAAGTCTACTTACATAGAATATGGCTCGATTTAATATTTGATACTTACTAGGTTCTTTCTTTTGCGCTTCAATGTTTATGATAATTTGTGATTGACTATCTTTAATATTCACATAGAAAACAATATCAAATCTAACAAGTCCTTCATTAATTGATGAATCTTCTAGATTTGTACCAGCAATCACGCTAGCACCATCAACAGGCATAGAAATTTTTGGTTTACCATCAATGCAATCAATTATTTCTGCAAGGTTTAGACCATCAAATTCTTTCACACATTTGGCTAATATATGAGCCAATATTATCTTATGAGATAGTATTCTTTTAGCACAGGCATCATATTGAGCTTTTTGTTTATCAATCATGTTCATAGTTTCATTTTAAAAGAAGAACTGATTGTTTTATTACCATATTTTTCTCATTTTCCACATTTAAAAATGTGGAAAGATGTGTATAAAAAAGCACCGATATTATCGATGCCTATACTTAGAATAAAGAACTTTTTTCTTTGTGTTCCTTAATATATTTGCTCCACTTAATATAACCATAAGTAGTATTTGTGAAATAGCCTAGCTTTAAAACAAGTAATACATATTGACCAGACATGATATTCATAATCGCTTCAAGCAAGGCGCTAATATACCAAGCAATCCATTGTTCACGTAGTCTAAAGAAAATAAATAACCCATTAGCAACACCAACCGCACTTGCACATGCATCAATATAAGTAATAATAGTCTCAAGTTTTTTATCACCACCAAAGAAATCCGTTTGAATATTTAAACCACTTAGTAAATAGCCTACACCAACAGTCCAAACAATAATCGCGATAATAACAAGCACTTCTTGATAACCCTTAAGTCTTCTTACTGCAGTTAAATCATCTTCTTCATCATCCTTATGTTTAGACCAGTTAATGTAACTTAAAATATCAATTGGTAACCAGAAGAACAAAGTAGTTGCGATAGTCGCAAAACGATACATTAAGACAACGCATACTAAAATTTCAACTATTTCAACAAGTACAGAAACTAAGAAATTATAACGAGATTGTTTAGAAATAAGTAATTCACATAAAATATTTAAGAAAGTATCCAACAGATAAAGTAACATAATAATAATGCCATTTACACCATTTGCACTCTCTTCTGGAAATAGTACAGCCACTATTGTCGCTAGTACCATAATAGTCATAAACCAACACTTTTCATAAGTTGTAAAAGCTTTGGAAAAAGTAAAAATTACTCCAACTGACAACAAAAGAATCAAACATGATAAGGCAAAATTATAAATATGAGCACTATCATTTGCCATCTCTTGTCTATATAAATATGCTACTTCATCAAGAGTTGGATTTTCATGGTCAAAACATAATAGCTTGCCACTTTCTAGCTTATATTCATAAGCTGTAATAGATTCGCTTACTTCACTTTCATCACTATATTGTTTAATCAAAGATACTTCATCATCACTATAAGTTATTTCGCAAACTGTAGAATCCTCATCGCACGCTGAATCTTCATCTTTGTTTAACACAACACTTTCAACATAAGATATGTTTTTATATTCATCGCTATTTAATTTGCTATTTCCTAAAAAGAAAGAAAAAAGCGATCCAGCCAATAAAAAAACCATAAGGACAATCTCTATTGTCCTCAATGTCTTGTTGTCTTCGTTATAACTTTTGATTTTATTAATCATTCAAAACCCCTAATCCTATCTATTGCTTTTTTTAAAGTCTCCATATCAGACGCAATAGAAAATCTAATATAGTTATCCCACTTTTCCCCAAAAGTGATACCTGGCGTGGCAACCACGCCAACTTTATTTAATAATTCATCACACATTTGTATTGAAGTCATACCTGACTTTTCAATATTAACCCAATAATAAAAACTACATCTAGGAAGCTTACCTTCAAAATAAGGATGCTTATTTATTTCATTATGGAAATAAGTCATACGCTTTTCAAGCGACTTACAATATGGCTCAATATGATCCCATTTGTGTTTATATATTTCTAAAGCTCCATATTGTAAGGGTGTAGAAGTATTAGTAATTGTTTGTTGAGCAAATAAAGCCATCTTTTTAGCCAATTCCTTATTACAAACCGCATACCCAAGTCTAAAACCAGTCATCGCATGTGATTTGGAATAGCCATTAACTAACACTAAACGATCTTTAATATTTTCTTCACTTAAAAAAGAGTGATGAACCTCTCCATCATACACCAAATGATCATAGACTTCATCTGAAATGATATAAGTATTTGGATGTTTTAAAGCGATAGCACAAATATTTTCAACATCACTTTTACTAAACATACTACCAGCAGGATTATTAGGCGTATTAACTAATATGCATTTTGTCTTATCATTAACAGCTTTATCAAGCGCTTCAATATCTAAACTTAAGTCATCATTTAAATCAACAACATTAATCTTAGCACTTGGCTCTGCTAGAGCAATATTACTTGGATAGCTTAAATAGAAAGGTGAAATAATTACCACTTCATCATTTGGCTCAAGCAAACAAGCAAGCGCAAAATAACTAGCCGGTTTTACACCTGGAGCCATACAAACCTCATCACTTGTATAGTTACAACCATATCTATCATTCAAATAAGACACAATAGCTTGTCTAAGCTCTAAAACACCTTGGCTATTACTATAATGAGTCTTACCATCTTTCATAGCCTTATAGATTCCTTCAATTACGTATTCTGGAACCTTCATATCTGGTTCCCCAACACATAAAGAAACAATATCCTTTCCTTGTTTTATTAACTCATTGGCCATATCACTATATTTATGATTTAAAGCCTCTTTCACATCACTTGTAAAATGCATATTTATCCCCTTAAAAATTTATTTGCACGTTTTTTAAAATCATCTTCATTACAAGAAGCATAAAGTTCTATTGTTGGTTCTATCTTTTTGCCATTAAAAAGCTTTTCACTTAAAATAGCGCCACTATTAATTAAATTAACCTTGCCATCAAAATAATCATTTAACTTATCAGTAAGCAAAGGATAATGAGTACAACCAAGTATTAAAGTATCAATATCCTTATCTTTAAAAACACTTAGATATTGTTTGAAAGCTTCATCCATTTGATCACTATCAATTAAGTCTTTTTCAATTAAAGGAACAAACTTTGGACAAGCAACCTCTACTATATCGTTTATTCTCTTTTTAAAAACATGCGTACTAATTGTAGCACTAGTGGCAATAACACCTATCTTATTGTTTTTTGTTGCCTGAAGCGCACCAACAATTGCAGCGTCAATAATGCCTTCAATACGAAAATCATAATTATTTTTGATATCATTTAAAACCATTGAACTAACAGTACCGCAAGCTACAACTATTTCATCAACACCTTTACTTTTTAGAAAAGCTATATCATCAATAGCGTATTGTTTTAAAGTATTGTAGTCCTTATCGCCATATGGAACCCTTAAAGTATCACCAAAATAAACAATTCGCTCATACGAATTGTTTTTTAAAATTTCCTTTAATACACTAAGCCCCCCAAGGCCACTATCAAATATCCCTAAAATCATCAAAGATTATTCACTAACTCCTTAAAGATTTTACCACGCTCTTCGAAGTTCTTGAATTGATCATAACTTGAACATGCAGGAGAAAGCAAAACTACATCACCCTGCTTGGCAAGTTTTTTAGCCTCATTTAAAGCCTCTTCCATAGTTTCACAAACAATCGAACCAGGTTTAACAGATGCCAACATATCCTTAGTCTCACCAAAAGTAATCATTTTTTTGATGCGGTCTTTATTTTTAAACAAACCATCAAAACCAGTATGCTTATCATGGCCTCCAGCCAGTAATATTACCGGCTTATCAAAAGCTCTTAAAGCCACAACGGTACTATCGGTATTTGTACCCTTAGAATCGTTATAGTATCTTACACCATCTAATTCTCTTACAAATTCAATTCTATGTTCAACACCCTTAAAATTAGAAACAACACTTCTAATCGTTTCTACGCTAGCGCCTAATTTGAAAGCTAAAGCAGCAGCCATCATCGCATTAGAAAGATTGTGTTCACCAATAATTTTTAAATCATTTTTATTAAATAAAATTTGATTAAATAAACATACATTATCTTCAATCAAACATAAATCGGCTCTTTTCTTAAGTGAGAAAGTAACAACTCTACATTTAATATCTGTACAATAATCCATAATGGTTTCATCATCTATATTTAAAATAAACCAATCATTAAAAGACATATTCTTATAAACTAAAGTCTTAGCCTTATAATAATCATCTAAACTATCAAAATAATCCAAATGATCTGGAGTTAAATTAGTAATAACAGCACAAGATGGATGAAAACTAGGTGCTCCAAGAAGTTGGAAAGCACTTATCTCAAGCGATAATTTTGCGTTTTCTTCTTCATGATTATAAACAATTTCGCTTAGTGCTGTGCCAATATTACCACAAGCATAAGCCTTATATTCTTCCCTTAAAATCTCATAAACCAAAGTTGTAATTGTAGTCTTACCATTTGTACCAGTGATTGCTGCAATCTCATAATTTTTAGGATATTTTAAAGCTGTTTCTATTTCAGTATAAACTGGAATTTTTTTATCCATAAAATATTTAACTAATTTATTTGTATAAGGAATACCTGGATTTTTAACTACAAACTCATAATCTTCATTTAATAAAAAATCAGGATGGCCATTATCATATACCTTAATACCTAGGCTTTCTAATTCTTCTTTTTCCTTTATTTCCTTGGCATCAGTGATAATAACATCATATCCTTTCGCATTTAATAGTTTACTTGCCCAATAGCCACTTTTAGCGCAGCCTATAATTAATACATTTTTCATACCACATTAGTTTACCACCAACTAAAATAGGATTAAAATTAAAGTATGAAATACATACTAATTCTATTAATAATACTATTGATTATCGCCTATATCCTTATCAAATTATCATTTGTAAGAGATGATAAATTAGACACAACCCCAGCTTGGAAAGAATATATAGATGCCAACCAAAAAGGAAGAGAATTTATTTATTCACTTAAATATCAAGATTTATATATTCAAAGCTTTGATAATTTAAAACTACACGCAATATTTGTACCAAATAAACAAAGTAATAAGACAATAATATGCGTTCATGGTTATAAAGCCAAAGATGGATTATATGACTTTGGCCAATCTGCTAAGTTTCTTTATTCAACAGGCTATAACATTCTATTTGTAGATGATAGAAGCCATGGCCTATCACAAGGCAAATACATTGGCTTTGGGGTACTTGATTCTATAGATATCAATTATTGGGTAAATTATCTAATTAAAGAATATAAACAAGAAACAATAGTACTCTATGGCATGTCAATGGGAGCGGCAACTGTTTTAAATGCTAGTGCACTAGTTAATGAAAAAGTAAAAGGAATTGTTGCAGATTGTGGCTTTGCCTCAGGATATGATGAAGTAAAATATCAAATCAAACAAATGTATCATCTTCCTTCTTTTCCCTTAGTCCTTTTAGCAAACTTAGAATTAAAGCTATTAGCTAAGTATTCCTTAAAAGAAAAAGAAGCCTATAGATCAATTAGCGAATATAAGGGCAAATTATTAATAATACATGGTGGCAATGATCATTTTGTATGTACTAAAGATGCCTATAAAATATATGAAAACGCTAATTGCGATAAGAATATTTTGATTATTGATGGAGCATCACACGCAAAAAGCTACTTAAAAGATTCAAAAAAATATGAAGAAACATTTAAAGGGTTACTAAATGAAATTGCTTAAACTCTTTTTATCTTTTTCATTAATCTTTTCACCATTAACCAAAAAAGATAATATTGATTCAATTATCAACAAAATGTCTTTAAAAGAAAAAGTAGGCCAAATGTTTTTTATAAGACTTGAAGCCCTAGATCCAGAATATATAAGTGACATTGAAAGTGGTAAATATATAGTTCATGACACAATAACAGAAGATATGTTAAACACTTATAAGCAGTATCCATGTGGTGGCATCGTCTTATTTAATCGAAATCTAAATGATGAAAGACAATTAATAGAACTTACTAATTCAATTCATCGTTTAAACAACAGTCCTCTTGTATGTATCGATGAAGAAGGTGGTACTGTATCAAGAATTTCTAATTCTAATAAGTTTCCTGTAAATAAAACATTAAATAATGACCAAATAGAATCAGTTGAAGATTCCTATAATAAAGGCTATTACATAGGCTACTACTTAAATAAATATCATATTGACATTGATTTTGCCCCTGTTAGTGATTTAAACATCAACCCAAAAAATGCCATAATTGGAAATAGATCATTTGGATCAGATCCCTATTTAACATCTGATTTAGTAAATAGTTTCATTGATGGCTTACACGCAAATAACATATACTCATGTGTTAAACATTTTCCAGGACATGGCAATACCATAGGTGATAGTCATTTAGATACGGTATATATTGATTCCACAAAAGAAGAATTATTAAATTACGAACTTTTACCATTTATAAATTCATTAAATAATACCGATATGGTAATGATAGGTCATATTCAAACACCTAATATTACAAACACCGATTCACCCGCTTCTTTATCATATGAAATAATAACTGAATTATTAAAGAACGAATTAAATTACGATGGTTTAGTAATTACTGATTCTTTAGAAATGGGAGCCATATCTAATTACTATAATTCAAAAGATGCGGCAATTAACGCAATAAAGGCTGGTGCCGATATTTTATTGATGCCTGAAAAATATAAAGAAGCCTTTGATGGTGTATTAGAAGCCATAAACAACAATGAAATTTCAATAGATAGAATAAATGAATCTGTAAGAAAGATTCTTAAGTTAAAAGCCAAACAAAATTAACCTCTTTGTATACAATAATCTTTATAAAAAAGAGAATCATGATTAGAAATTAGCTTTTCAAAACTTCCACTTTCAGCAATATTTCCATCTTTTATATAGAATATCAAATCACTATATTTGCCACCAGCAAGATTATGCGTTACATAAATAATGGTTTTATCTTTATTATTGTTTAAAATATCTTTAAAAAGTTTCTCTTCGCTTTTCAAATCTAAATTAGCAGATGGTTCATCAAAAACCATAACATCACTATCTTTTAATATACATCTGGCATTTATTATTTTCTGAGCTTGGCCCTTAGACAGTTCAACTCCATCTTCGTTAATATAAGGATTTATTAAACTATCTTCTTTGTATTTATACTTAGCAATTGAATCATTTAAATCAAATAGTTCATACATACTCTTTCGTTTATCATAATTTTGACCCAAGTTATCTTTTAATGAAATTGGTAATAATTTAGAATCTTGAAAAGAAAATGAAAATAGTTTATCAAAAGAAACATTATTTAGACTATACAAATTAAAATCATCATTTACAACAATTTCACCTTGATCCACTCTGTATAATCT
>CAVBAX010000067.1:0-7852 GCA_963593105.1 Candidatus Methanomethylophilaceae archaeon
GTGAAGTGGTTCCTTAGCCAAGTGGTAAGGCAATAGACTGCAACTCTGTGATCGCCGGTTCGAATCTGGCAGGAACCTCCAAAGTGGGGATGTGGCGGAATGGTAGACGCGAGGGACTTAAAATCCCTTGGTAGCAATACTGTGAGGGTTCAACTCCCTCCATCCCCACCACTTATTAGGCGCCCATAGCTCAACTGGATAGAGCGTTTGACTACGGATCAAAAGGTTGCGGGTTCAAGTCCTACTGGGCGCGCCAATTTGATATCGTTATTCGGGATGTAGCTCAGCTTGGTAGAGTACTTGATTTGGGATCAAGTTGTCGCAGGTTCAAATCCTGTCATCCCGACCATTTTTTATCTATATGGCTAGGTAGCTTAGTTGGCTAGAGCAATCGGTTCATACCCGGTAGGTCGTGGGTTCGAGTCCCACCCTCGCCACCAATTTAAGGACCCTTAGCTCAGTTGGTCAGAGCTTCCGGCTCATAACCGGGTGGTCGTAGGTTCGAGTCCTACAGGGTCCACCAAAAATCTTATATTATTATGGAGGAATACCCAAGTGGCTGAAGGGTCCGGTCTTGAAAACCGGTAGGTCGGGAAACCGGCGCCTGGGTTCGAATCCCAGTTCCTCCGCCATTAACTTTACTTATATATTAAAATCTGTTAAGATATATAAGCAATATCGCGAGGTAGAGCAGCCTGGTAGCTCGTCGGGCCCATAACCCGGAGGTCGTTGGTTCAAATCCTTCCCTCGCAACCAATGGTTCTGTAGCTCAGTTGGTAGAGCAAAGGACTGAAAATCCTTGTGTCGCCAGTTCGATTCTGGCCGGAACCACCATTTGTAAATTAAGTCTCGGTTGAGACTTTTTTTATTGTTTTAAAAACATATTTATTATTAATTGTTGCAATTATAAATTCTCATGTTTTGTGCTGTTTTTGATTAAACATAACAATAGTAAAAATTGGCTAAACAAAACATTTAAAAACACACTGGAATGTGTCACAATGATTTGGCTTTGTTGTAATTAGAATATCTATGCTTAGAACGAATAAATAAAATAAACTTAAATATAAATTTATAAGAACCATAATCGATATCACCTTATTCACTATAGGCATGTGGATAAGATAACATAGAAAAAGTCCCTTCCGGAACTTATTTCTTTATTTGATCAAGTGATAAAGTTCTTGAATGATTAATTGGTTTCCAAGATACTTTTTTAAACATTGCGATAATTGTTATTGGTAAATAAGTAATCAAGAATAAAGGACATGTGAAAATATAAAATATTTTCTTATACCACACACAATAAATATTTTTCCATTCTTTTATAGTTGTTAATAAACTTATCAAAAATAACATTCCATACATTCCATAAGCCATACCACCTAATTGAGCAAATAATGTACCGTATGACTTGTGTGCTAAGAAATGAAGTAAAATATATGCCAAATTTATAACGATGCTTAAAAAGCTTAAAATAGCCGCTGGAGCATAATTCATCGTCATATCAAAACACGAGTAGTCGCCATCTAACATACCTTTAAATAATTTATGGCCATATTTATGGAAAACTTGTAAGTAGCCTTTTGACCATCTAAGTCTTTGATAATAAGATTGTTTAAAACTTGTAGGTTGTTCATCATATACAATCGCCTTACCAGCATAACCTATCTTGATGCCATTAACAATATTTTCAACTGTAAATTCAATATCTTCAGTTAATAAATAGAAATTCCAACCAGAATATAAATCAACTAGTTTTTGCGAAAACAAAAATCCCGTGCCACTTACCGAACAACTAGAACCTATAATCATTCTCGATGCATTTAAATGAGCTGATTCATGCAGATACCATAAACCATATCCAGCAGATAACCAATTATCACCATAGTTTTTAGAGTTGCGATAGCTTGTAATAGCTTCATAGCCTTCATTAAATATTCTATTAATTTCCAAAAGATAATTAGGATCCAAAACATTATCAGCATCAAATACAATATAAGCATCATATTGTTTGCCTAATTTCTTTATATTACGAAGCAAGAAATTTAAGACATAGCCCTTTCCTATTTTTATATTATTAAACCTTTCAAATACGTAAGCACCTTTTTGACTAGCAAGCAATGCAGTATCATCTGTGCAATTATCAGCGCCAACATAGATATCAAAATACTCTTTTGGATAATTTTGATTATTGATAGAATCTAGCAAATTTCCAATTACTTTTTCTTCGTTTCTTGCCGCTATTAAGATGGCATATTTATTTGGTTTGTCATCAATCATTTTTACACTACCAAATTTAAATAATGGTATAAATAAATATAATACTTGATATGAATAACATATTAGAAATACAATAGATAATAGTTTGTTAAAAGTCTCAATACTCATTGATAATACCTCCTCTGTACTATCTGTATTAATTGTAGTGACCTAAAACAATAAAGTCAACATAAAAAGAATCTAAGTTCTTTAGTGTATGGCCTCACTTAAAAAGGTCTTAACTTTAATAGGATTTAGCGTTTTATACCATCATCCTCGCTTTAGCAAGACCTTGTGTAACCATTAATACTTCAATTGTCATTTTGTGATAAACTAATGCCTTGTTAACCACGTTATTTCTATTCAATGCCTTATCAACTATTTGCCCACTCAATGATATAAAGTATTATCTTTTAAAAAAGTCAAAAGTGTTTAAAAATCATTTTATTCTTGCCAAGGACAAGTGGACACATAACCAGAGTTTGTTAACTCATCTAGATAAATACAAGAATTACCTGCTTTTAGACTTGATACAATTGAATAATATTTATTAAGCATATTTAAACCCGTCCAAGATACAAAACAAATATTGCCATCTTTCATAATAACTTCCAACATGTTTTCATCATAAGAAAATGAATAACGATGAATTTCCGATATTTGATCAATAGTACCCGCATCAAGGCTTTTAAAGCCTCTTAAAACAGTATCTAATTGTTCACTTGTAAAACCATCAATTTCCGGTAATCTTCTTTTTAAATAAGCGTTGTTATCAGTAACATCAACACTTGTTCCATCCACAAAAATAATCTTTTCAATAGATGCGATGCTTGAATAAGCTACTTGTTTTTTTTCGGTTACATTTATCTCAATTAATCTATCATCGCTTTTAATCACTTCGCATGATTCAATATAAGGAGACTCATTTATTTTCTTTTCCACAAAATAAGGAATAGTAAAGAAATACTTATCATATTCACTAAGTCCAGAAATAGAAATAACATCTTTTTCACTTAGATAATAATTGCCATTAACACTAATATGATAAATGTTTGAATAATCAGATATAAAAAATAAAATTATCAATACAATAAATCCAAAAATAATACCAATTAAAAAATAAAGGTTTTTAAAACCTTTAAAGATAGATGCATTTTTAGCATCACTTCTTTTTTTACGCAAGAAAGTTTCATCAAGCTTTATTTTAGAACCATTCTCTAACAATTGAACTTCTCCACTTCCATTATAAGTTTAACATCATATTTCTTTTTTACTTCTTCTTGTATTTTAATAGCGATATTTAAATAATCTTCACCACTTCCGCTTTCATCATTAACAATGAAATTCGGATGTTTCTCGCTTACCTTAACCCCGTTTAAATTGAAACCTCTAAGTCCTACACCATCAATATATTTCCAGGCAAAACCTCCTTCAGGATTTCTAAAACAAGATCCAGCACTAGGCTTATCTAAAGGTTGAGTTGAAACTCTTCTTTCTTTTCTTTCTTTGATAAGCTCCATTATCGTATTGGTATCAGCTGCCTCCAAATTTAAATATGCCGCAATAACAATCCAACGAGGATGTTCTTGAAAGATAGAATAGCGATATGAAAATTTAAGTTCATCCTTGTTCATTCTAACTATTTCATCATCTTTTAAAACAAGCACCTCTTGAACAACATCTGCCATTGATTTTTTATAAGCACCAGCATTCATAAACACCAAACCACCAACACTTCCAGGAATTCCAGAAGCAAATTCTAAACCGCTTAACCCAAGTTTCGCTAGCGACATGCACAAAAATGGAGCCATTACACCTGCTTCAACATATAGTTTGGTATTATTTACTTCAAAATTATTAAAGTTCTTTAAAGATATAACAACACCTTCATATCTAGAAGACCCACATATCAAATTAGAACCATTACCTACCACTTTAAAGCTTATACTATTGTTTTTTAAAAATACAATAATTTCTCTTAAACACGCAAGATTATAAGGTTCAACATAATGAGCTATCTCTCCACCCATTTTAACCGTAGTAATTTTACTAAAAGTTTTATCATCTCTATAATTACCGCGTTCTATTAAAAATTCTTTAATCATAATTTCTCTATTTCTTCTATAATGTCATCAATTACACTTTTATTAGCCATCTTTAAGCTATTAGTTCTAAGCGTATTTAATCTTTCTTCATCATTAATTATACTATCAATCTTTTCTTTCAAGAATGAAGCCGATAAGTCCTTTTCTTCAATCATAATAGCTGCATCATTTTTAACAAGTGCATTAGCATTAAAAAATTGATGATTATTAGGCACATATGGTGAAGGAATAAGCACAGAAGGCATACCAATAGATGTAATTTCGCAAAGTGTTGTAGCCCCAGCTCTAGAAACCAACAAATCAGAAGCTGCCATCATCTTGATGCCGTCAATTCTTTCTTTAATTACTAAATATTCTTTTTTTGGAGCTTTTTTAATAACACGCTCATAATAAGCCTTGCCAGTTGCATATATCACTTGATATGAGCCATCCAACAATTTAAAGAAATCAATCATAATTTCTGTTATAGTCTCAGATCCTAAAGAACCCATAAAAATAACTACTGTCTTTTTATTTGGATCTAAATTCAATTCTTTTAAAACGTTTCTATCATGTCTTACATCAAGAGCCTTAAAACTTTGAGGATTACCTAAAATCAAAGTATGAGGATTTTTAAATTGTTCTTTATCTTCTTTGTATGAACCAATTACTAAATCTACTTTTTCATCCAACATTTTATTAGCCTTGCCCACAAATGAATTCTGTTCATGAATAACTGTTTTTAAACCTAATTTTTTTGCAGCTAAAATAACCGGTACTGATATATAGTTACCAAAACCAATAGCCAAATCATATCCTTTTAACAATCTTAAACATTCTTTATAGGCCTTATACATAGAAATAAGACTTTTAAATTTATTATTAGCTGTAGAAACAATATCTAAAGGAATAAACTTATAGCCATATGAGGGAATAACATCTTTTTCCATACGATCGCTAGATCCTAAAAAGATAATTTCATGCCCTCTTTTTTTTAAACAATCAGCTAATGTAATAGCTGGATATATATGTCCTCCGGTTCCACCGGCCACCATTGCAATTTTCATAACGTTCCCCATTGTATCACTATTTAACTTCTCGTTTAAGCTCATCAGAAATCGATTTAACTTTTTTCTTTGGCCTAATTGGAATTAAATTTATCAAATAAAAAGTAATTAAAGGATTTATCACAACAAGTGCTACTCCTAAAAAAATCACATGAACAAAGTACCTATCAGAAATAATATCTACTAGGTTATTTAAGTAGAAAAATTCAAAAAGAGCTAATAAAATATAGATTAGCGCTGAACTAATAAAATAAATAAATCGATATAGCTTTTTCATATCTTTAACTATTCTATATCAGATGACTAGTTTTGTGGCATGTTATAATCAAAAAAGAGGTAAAAATAAATGATAGATGTAACAATTATTGGCGGTGGTCCAGCAGGACTTAGCGCTGCAATTTATGCATGTAGAGCGAATTTGAAAGTACTATTAATTGAAAAAGAAAACTTAGGTGGTAAATTAATTAAAATAGATAAAATTGAAAATTATCCTGGTTTTAAAAGTATTAATGGCTTTGACTTAGCTAATAATTTAATCGAACATTCTAAAAGTTTTGATTACAAAATCAAACAAAGTGATATCAAAGAAATTAAAAATTTAAATAATTGCAAACAAATTGTTTTAGATAATGATGAAATTATAAACACTAAAACAATCATTATCGCCTCAGGCAGTAAAGAAAAAGAATTAGACCTAGATCATTCAAAAGAATTTATAGGTAAAGGTATTTCTTATTGCGCAGTATGTGATGGCTTTTTCTATCGCAAGAAAGATGTGGTAATCATAGGTGGCGGTAATAGTGCTCTTCAAGAAGCTTTATATCTTAGCCAATTAGTCAATTCTATTACAATAATTATTAGAAGAGATGTTTTTAGAGCTGATCAATTGTTAGTTAATCAAATATCAAAAAACGAAAAAATAAAAGTAATTAAAAGCGTAGTACCTAATAAATTAATCATCGAAGAAGATAAATTAATTGGTCTTGAAATTATGGATAAAGAAAATAATTTATCTATCATTAATTGTTCAGGTATCTTCCCATATCTTGGCGCTAGTCCTAATACCGCTTTTGTGCCTAGTGAAATACTTGATGAAAACGGCTATATTAAAGTTGACAAGAATATGTCTACAAGCATTTCAGGAATATATGGTGCAGGAGATGTAACTAACAGCAAACTTAAACAAATCGTTACCGCTTGTTCAGATGGTGCACTTGCGGCAAATAGTGCAATAAAATACTTAAATTAAAAAAGAGCGATCGCTCTTTTTTAATTATGCTCTTGAAGAATATTTGCCATCAATTGTAGAAACAATGATTCTTTCGCCATTATTAATAAACATTGGCACTTTTACCTGAAGACCTGTTTCGCATACCGCATTTTTAAGAGCAGCTGTAGCTGTATCGCCCTTAACTGCTAGTTCGCACTCTACAAGCTCAAGTTCTACTTTATCAGGAAGAGAAATACCTAAGATTTCACCTTGATAATCCATAACACTAACTTCTAAGTTAGGTGTAAGGAAGTTCATTTCCCAACTTAAATTAGTCTTTGGCAATTCAATTTGTTCATATGTTTCATTATCCATAAATACAAGCGAATCACCAGCATCATATAGGTACTGCATATTCTTTTTATCAATGCTCGCTTCACCAACTTTATCGCCACCAATTAAGCTTAATTCTTTAACAACGCCAGTCCTTGGTTCTTTTACTTTGACTTTAACTTTCATCTTAGCCATAGCTGTTTTATTTAAAGCGATATCAATGCATTGATATAAAGTGCCTTCCCAAGTAAAACATGAACCTGGTTTAATTTCTGTACAATTTATCATAATTTCTCCTTTTTTTACCGTCTAATTTTATTACATTGTCATAAAAAAGGAAATAATTAACGTATCTTATAATCAACTATCATTCTATCTATGACTGTAATAGTTAAACTTATGCCATTACAATCTAAATAATATTCATCGCCCATATTAACTACATTTACCATTCCAAAATCCGTTTCAAAGTCACTTAAACTATCATCACAATTTAGCTGACATTTTGCCTTAAAAATCATTTGGGCTTCTATTTCAAAATCACTATAAAAATCATTCAATTCGCTATATATGGAATTAGCAGTAATTAAATAGTTAGTATAAATCATAATCATCTCTATCACCATTATCATAATTATCATAAAGCTCGTCGAGATGAAACCCTTTTTCTGTGCCAATGTTTCTTTCATATTCCTTGTTATCGTTTGTAACATATCTTAAGTAAAGGCAGCCATTTTTACTATAAAAGTTAGCTTCTTTAATATCATTTAAAAAGATTTGTGTACCAGGAGATAAAACCAATTTGTCATTAATGTAACGTAAAGTAAAATTATCATTATGATAAATAAAATCTACTTGATAATCACTTATTTGCAAATCATAAGCTATTAACAGTA
>CAVBAX010000068.1:0-7840 GCA_963593105.1 Candidatus Methanomethylophilaceae archaeon
GTAAAAAAGTAAGTGGAAAAAAAGTTAATAAGATATCTAGCGAATTATTAGATAATCCTTTTATTTATTTTGTTTCAGATGAATTTTCTTATTTTAAAAGATCTTTATTTGGACTTGTTTTCGCAAATGAATTTGGTTTGGAATATATTGAATTAGATGATTTTAAAAATGATATAGAAGCTTTAACTTTTTTAGCTAGTGATAAGCCAAAAGTTGTATATGGACTTAAAGATATAAAACATCAATTAGACTATCATGGTTTAAGTATTGGTAAAAATAGTGATGATTTATTTTTAATGTGTTTTTTGCTTAACAATAATTATAATGAACTTCCTAAAATCATGCATGCTTTTGGTTTTGATTTAAAGTTACATTTAAAAGATGTCTTTGGAACTGAGAAAAAACCTTTGAACTACAATGAAGAAATTGTTTTAAATTATGCGTTTGAGGTTTCAAATTATTTGTATCAAATATATCCAAAAGTTTTAGTTAAACTGAAACAATTTGATTTATATGATTATTATAAAAATATTGAATTAGAACTTTCTTATGTTTTATATTCGATGGAAAAAGAAGGAATACTAGTCGATGCAAACCAACTTGATGAAATTGGTGATAAGACAAAAGAAAAAATTAAAGAATTAGAAAATGATATTTTTACATTAGCAGGGGAAGAATTTAATATTAATTCACCAGCTCAACTTAAAAATATTATCTACAATAAACTAGAGCTTCCTAATCTTAAAAAAGATAGCACTGATGCTGAAGTATTAAATAAGTTAATTGATTATCATCCAATTATTTCTAAGATTTTAGATTATCGAAAGTATTCTAAACTTAATTCTACATATGCTGAAGGACTAAAAAAGTATATTGGTAAAGATAATAAGATTCATACAATTTTCTCTCAAACTTCTACCGCTACAGGTAGACTTTCAAGTAGCGAACCTAATATGCAAAATATTTCGATTAGAGATGAAGAATTAAGAGAAATAAGAAAAGCCTTTAAGCCTAGTGAAAATAGCTATATTTTATCTAGTGATTATTCTCAAATCGAACTAAGAGTTTTAGCAGCACTTGCTAAAGAAGAAAAGATGATTGATGCGTTCAATTCAGGTATTGATATCCACTCATTGACAGCTATGAATGTTTTTAGAGTTAAAGAAGATGAGGTTACACCACTTTTAAGAAGGCATGCTAAGGCTGTTAATTTTGGTGTAGTTTATGGCATTTCTGAATTTGGCCTAGCTAATCAAACATCCTTGTCTTACAAGGAAGCTTCTCAATATATTGAGGATTACTTTAAAAATTATCCTCATATTAAGGAATATATGGATAATGAAGTTAAGTTTTGTGAAGATAATGGTTATGTATTAACAATGTTGAAACGTAGAAGATATATTGATGAGATTAAGGCTAGTAAATGGGCAATAAGAGAGTTTGGAAAGCGTGCAGCTATGAACTCTCCAATACAGGGTTCAGCTGCTGACTTGATTAAAATCGCTATGATTAATGTCTATAAGGCTATAAATGATAGGGGACTTAAGTCTAAATTAATATTACAGGTACATGATGAATTAATATTTGATGTGCCAAGTGATGAGCTTGAAATTATGAAAGAACTAGTAAAAGAGACAATGATTAATGCCTATAAGTTGGATGTTAATCTTGATGTTTCTATAAACTATGGTTTAAATTGGTATGAGGCTAAATAATGCCAGAACTTCCTGAGGTTGAAACAGTTTTAAGGACACTTGAAACTAAAATTAAAGATAGAAAGATTATTGATATTAATATTCTTTATAAAGCCATTGTTGAAGAAGATGAAGATGCTTTTAAAGAAAAATTAATTGGCCAATCTTTTAGAAATTTTAAAAGAAGGGGTAAGTACCTTCTTTTTGAGATGGATGATATTACGCTAGTATCTCATTTAAGAATGGAGGGCAAATATTATATCCTTCCTATCAATGAGCCAATAGATAAACATACACATGTAATCTTTACACTTGATGATGGCAACCAATTAAGATATAGGGATGTGCGTAAGTTCGGTAGAATGGAATTGATTGAAAAAGAAGCCAATTATGATAATTTTAAGACACTTGGCCCCGAACCCTTTGATGATGATTTTAATGTAAAATATGTAAAAGAGTATTTAGCCAACAAGAATAAGCCAATTAAAGAAATTTTACTTGATCAAAGTTTTGTGGCTGGTATTGGTAATATCTATGCAGATGAAATACTTTATGCGATTAAGGTAAATCCAACTAGAAGCGCTAACAAATTAAATGATAAAGAAATTAAAAACCTAATTACTAATACTCGCAATATTTTAAATGATGCGATAAAAGCTGGTGGAACCACAATTCGTTCTTATACATCTTCTTTAGGCGTTACTGGTTTGTTTCAATTATCTTTAAAGTGTCATAGACAAAAACAATGTTCTAAGTGTAATAGTGACATAATTAAAATAAGAGTTGGAGGTAGGGGCACTTATTATTGTCCTAAGTGTCAAAAATGAAGATCGCAATAACTGGTACTATTGGTTCTGGTAAATCAGAGATGTCTAATTATCTAAGAAATAAATATGGCTTTTTTGTATTTGACTCAGATAAAACAAATAGTGAAATACTAAAAGATAATCCAAAGCTTTTATATAAGGACTTTAGTGAATGTTTTATAGATGGAACACTAGATAAAAGAAAGTTAGCAGATATTGTCTTTAATGATGTAACTAAAAGAAAAAAGCTGGAATCAATAATGCATCCTTTAATACTTGATAAAATGCTTTCCGATTACAATTTAAAACCCAATGAATTATTCTTTGCGGAAGTGCCTTTATTATTTGAAAGTGGATGGGATAAATACTTTGATTTAATTGTTCTTGTAACTTGTAATGAAGACAATGCTTTACAAAGGCTTCTTAAAAGAGGATTGAGCATAAAAGAAAGTAAAAATAGAATAAAAAATCAAATGTCTACTGACGACAAGTTAGCAAGATCGGATGTAATAATATATAATAATTCTAGTTTATCTTCATTTTATGAAAAGATAGATGAATGGTTAAAAAATGTTAGGTAAGGACTTATTTAAAGTAGAATCAAATGTTGATATTAGTTATCAAAGAAGAAAAGCTTTGATTCTTTTTTATAATCCTTTGATTGGTAATGATGCTTATTATCTTTATGAGTCTTTATCTTTAAAGGGTTCTAGCAATCACTTTGATGAACTAAATAAATTACTTAATTCTTTACGTTTCTCTATTGATACTTTTGAAGAGTGCTTAAAAAGATTAAATAAGTATAAATTACTCAATACTTTAAAGAAAAAAGATGAAGATTCTTATATCTTTGTGCTTAATAATCCTTTTACTATTAATGAGTTTATAAGCGATGATTTATTAGTTAGGGATTTTATTTTAAAGACAAGTGGTCAATATTATCAAATGTTAATAAGTGATATTAAAGTTTTAAGTAAACATAAGGGCTTTGATGATGTATCATATCGTTTTGATGTTTCGGAATTATCTAGTTGGAATAAAGAAAATGAATCTTTCTTAAATGTACAAACTAATGATAATTATGATTTTGGTACTTATTTTGATATCAATGTTTTCTTAGAAGATGTATCTTTATATATCTTGCCTTTAAAGTATCGCACTCCTGAGATTTTAAAACAAATCGCAACTTTGGCTGACTTATATAATATTAACTATGATCAAATGCGCTTGATTTTATCTAAGACTGTAAAACAAGGGGAAAGTGATTTTAACATGGATTACTTTAAATATATGTGTCAAAATTCTTATGATAACTATAAATATGTATCTGAAGGTGTTTATAATGTTCCTTGTTTATCTTTTCTTATGTCTAAACAAAATGGTAAAGAGGCAACACCGGTTGATAAGAAACTTTTGTATAATTTAGCTTTTGATTATCATCTTGTTCCTGAAGTAATCAATGCTTTAATTGAATATGTGTTAGATAATAATAATAATACGCTTGTAGAAAAGTATGTTTATCAATTAGCTGCTGATTTGCATCGTAATGATATAAAGACTGCCCAAGATTGTAAAATACGTTTAAATGCTCCTAAAAAGACCAAAAAGCCAAAAGAAAAATTAGAAGTATATGATAGTAGTAATAATACATCTTTATCAGATGATGAAATAGAAGCTTTTAATAAGCTAAGAGGTGGCTTATGATAAATTACGAAAAGCTTATAAGTGCTTTAAAAAATATTTCTTATACTAAAGATTTTATTGAAAAACATCAAATTTCTAACGAGTATATTTCAAGTCATCTATCTTGTTTTATTGATTGTGTGGAATCGCTTAAAATTTGTGATGAATGTAAGGGACTAGAATCTTGTAAACAAGCTAAAAAAGGTGAAATAATTACTTTAAATTATGATGATATTCCTTATAATGATGTAACTTATTGTAAGCTTTATCTAAATAAAAAAAGAGAAGATAAAAGAATTAATAATTTTGTATACTCTGATATTCCTAAAGAATATAAAGACTTGAACTTAAGTAATATCAAAATACTTGATGATAATATAAAAGGCTTACTTATAGCTGCTATTGGCATACTTGAAAATAAGCGTAATAAGGGCTTATATATATATGGCGATTTAGGAGTTGGCAAAACATATATGTGCATTGCCTTAGCTAATTCTTTAGCGAATAAAGATAAAAAAGTAGCTTTTTTAAAATCAAATTTCTTCATTAACAGAATGCGCCAATTGATCGCAACTGATACTTCAAAATATGAAGAAATTATAAGAAAAGTAAAGATGAGTGAGTATCTAATTATTGATGATATTGGCTCGGAAACAGTTAGCGCATATTCTAGAGATGATTTATTATTTAATATTCTAGATTATCGTATGGAACATAAGCTAATTACTATATTTACTTCTAACTTGTCTAAGAGTTCGCTTTTAGAGCATTATACTTATGATAAAGATAGTTCAAGTATAATGCGAGCTAAAAGGCTATTAGAGAGAATAGATATATTAAGTGATGATTTTGTCTTAAAAGGTGAAAATAAAAGGAGGACATTATGATTAGAAAAATTGGTGTTTTAACTTCAGGTGGCGATGCACCTGGTATGAATGCAGCTATTAGATCAGTTACACGTAACGCATTGGCTAATGGTATTGATGTAGTTGGTATCAAAGATGGATATAAGGGTCTAATTGAAGGAAACTATGTAGACTTTGATAGGGAAAGTGTTTCTGATATCTTATCTCGTGGTGGTACCATTTTGGGATCTGCTAGACTTCCTGAATTTAAAGAAGATGCTATACAAGAAAAGGCATGTGAAATGCTTAAGTCTCATCAAATTGATGCTCTAGTGGTTATTGGTGGTGATGGTTCTTATAGAGGTGCACTAGCTTTAACTAAAAGAGGTATTAATTGTATCGGCTTGCCTGGTACTATTGATAATGATATTCCAGGAACTGATTTTACAATAGGTTTTGATACAGCTTTAAATACAGTTGTAGAATGTGTGGATAAGTTAAGAGATACTTCAAGCTCTCATCATAGATGTTCAATTGTTGAAGTAATGGGAAATAGATGTGGTGACTTGGCGATTTGGTCTGGCTTATGTACTGGTGCTGAAATTGTTGTAACACCAGAAACTGGTTATGATGAAGAAGCTATTATTGAAAAGCTTGCTTATCTTGATAGACAAGGCAAAAATCATGCCATTGTCATTGTTTCTGAAAAATTAACTGATGTTAATAGCTTGGCAAACAAAATTTCATCAAGAACTGGTTTCTCTGGTAGAGCTACGGTTTTAGGACATATTCAAAGGGGTGGTTCTCCTACACCAAACGATAGAATTTTAGCTTCTAGACTTGGTGAAAGAGCAGTTGATTTATTATTAGATGGTGTTGGTGGACATTGTTGTGGTATCAGAAATAATCAAATTTCTAATATCGCAATTGAAGAAGCGCTTACATTAGCTAAAGAATCTAAACGCGATTTATATAGGCTATTTGATAGGCTAGTTTAGTATTGTTTTTTAGTTAATTAGAGTATAAAATTTTAGATTGTTAGGAGGAAATATGAGTAAATTTAAACAAACAAAAATCGTATGTACACTAGGTCCTAGTTCAAACAATTATCAAACAATTTTAGCGATGGCTAATGCTGGGATGAATGTTGTTAGATTAAATTTTTCCCATGGCGAACATGCTGATCATTTAGCTAATATAGAACTTGTAAGAAAAGTCGAAAGAGAAAATGGCTTAAACTTAGGTATTTTATTAGATACTAAGGGTCCTGAAATTAGATTGGGCGATTTTGAAAATAAGGAAGAAACATATAAAAAAGGTGAGATTGTAACTCTTTGTAAGGAAACTATTATGGGTAACCATGATAGAGTTACTATCAAATGTCCTGAATTATTTGATGATTTAAAGGGTGGTGAAACTATCCTTGTTAATGATGGTAAGCAACAATTAAAAGTATTAGAAAATAATGGCGAAGAACTTAAATGTGAAGTTCAAGTTAATGGTATTCTAGCTTCTAGAAAGGGTTGTAATGTACCAGGGGTTAAATTATCTATGCCATTTGTATCAGAGAAAGATGATTCTGATTTAAGATTTGGTTGTGAAAATAATGTTGATTTTATCGCTGCTTCATTTGTTAGAAGAGCTGATGATGTTTTAAAGATTAGAAAAATTTTAGCCGAAATGGGCAAACCTCATATTCAAATTATCGCTAAGATTGAAAACCAAGAAGGATTCGATAATATTGATGAAATTTTAGATGTTGCGGATGGTGTAATGGTTGCAAGAGGCGATTTAGGTGTAGAAGTTAGACCTGATAGAGTTCCAATTTATCAAAAACTTATTATTAAGAAGGCTAATGAGTATGGTAAACCAGTTATCACCGCTACACATATGCTTGATTCTATGACTGTAAATCCACGTTGTACTAGAGCTGAAGCAAGCGATGTTGCTAATGCTGTACTTGATGGTACCGATGCAGTTATGCTATCTGCTGAATCTGCAGCTGGTGATTATCCAGTTGAAGCTGTAAAGACAATGGCTGCAATTTGTGAAACAGCTGAAGATATTTTCCCATTTAGAGAGCACTTAGAGACTATGAAACAATATAGTCATAATACTATTCAAGATGCTATCGGTATCGCTGTATCTGATGCCACTTTAACTTTACCAATTGGTGCTGTTGTAGTATTTACACAAGGTGGCAACACGGCTAAGGTCATTTCTAAATATCGTCCAGCTTGTCCTACTTATGCTGTAACATTTAATAAGGGTGTTCAACATGCTCTAGAAACATATTCAGGTGTTACTCCTGTTATGTCTAAGGTTCAAAATGATTTAACAAATGATGATGAACTTGCTAGTGCTGTATGTAAGGCTTTTGGCCATAAGGCTGGTGAATTAGTTGTTATATCTGCGGGCTATCCTACAGGTGAGGGTTCTGCAAATATGATGAAGATTATTACTATTAAGTAATTTCTAATGTATCTAAAAATAAAAGGCAGTTATTAAATTAGCTGTCTTTTTTATTTCTTGTAGAACGACAAACTAATATACCGATTCAAAACTCAGGAGAAGGCATGGGTATGAACTTGCAGATATCCTTTGCGCCCCAAGGATAATTTAGCTTTTGTTTGCCTTGGAACAATCTAGGGGTTATAATATAGTTAGTGTATTATGTTTTCTAGGGAGGTATTGCCATAGAAAAGTCCAAGGTTTATTTTACAGATTTTCGTACCCAGGTTGGCACCAGCTGGACCATCAAGCTGTAGCGTCTGTGCATCGCAGCAGGTATCAAGAATATTGATTTTGACAA
>CAVBAX010000069.1:0-7786 GCA_963593105.1 Candidatus Methanomethylophilaceae archaeon
ATGAATTAGGTTTAATATATCCTCAAGATGTTGAATCTTCTTTACCTATATCTTTAATAGAAAATGATAATATTTCTTTAGCAATTGACTTATGTGGGGCACCTGGTGGTAAGACAATAAATGCGATTAATAAACTTGATGATAATGTAGTTTTTATAAGTAATGATGTGACTTTAAAAAGAGCTTCAATATTATCTAGTAATATAGAAAGAATGGGTTTTGATAATTGTATTATCACTTCTTTAAAACCTGAATATTTAGCTAACAAGTATGAAGGAATATTTGATTTGGTGATATTAGACGCCCCTTGTTCTGGCGAAGGTATGATTAGAAAATATCCTGAGATATTAGATACTTATTCAATCGCTAATATAAATGAATTAGCTTGTGTTCAAAAAGATTTATTGGAAAGTGCTTATAAACTCTTAAATGATGGTGGCCAGCTTATTTATTCAACTTGCACATTTGCCAAAGAAGAGGATGAGTGGCAAGTAGAATCTTTTTTAAATAGACACGATGATATGTCTTTAATAAAGCCATGTAAGAAGATGTCTTTTTTAGATAATACTGAAGGTCAATTTATGGCTTTAATGAAAAAAGAAGGTACTTTAGTTTCTAAAAAGTTTAAATATAAAAAGACAGTTACAAATAAAATAGTTGAGTCTTTTATTAAAGAAAATATTAATATCGATAAATATTATTTATACAATAATGACAATAATTATTATATGTCACTAATGCCTTTGCCAAGTATTGACAGCGGCATACTTAGGTGTTGTATCTATCTTGGAGAACTTAAAAAAGATAGGTTTGAACCCTCACATAGTTTATATCGTATCAATCGTTTAAATTTTAAATATAAATATGATTTAAATGATGAAGAATATACAAAGTTTATAAAAGGTGAAGAACTTTACGTCAGCCTAGATAATCATTATTATCAAGTTACTTATATGAGCTATCCTTTAGGCTTTGGTAAGTGTAGTAATGGCCAGCTTAAAAATAAATATCCTAAAGGTTTAAGAAGGATGATATAATCTAGCTATGATTAATAAAAATGAGTTTGGAAGCATTGAGGTTTCTAATAAGGCCATCAATGATATTGCGAATATTTGTGTAGAAAATACCAAGGGCATTTATCCTAACAAAAAAGAGGGAACAAGCGTTTGTTCGTTCAAGGATGATGAACTTAAGGTAAATGTATCGATTAAGGTTTTGCAGGGTATTGATGTAGTTAAGACTTGTAATAATTTACAATCTAAAATTAAGATGGCAATTGGTGAAATGACAGGTCTTGAGGCTAAAAGTATAGACATTGATATTCAAGGATTTGTATCAGAGAAGTAGGTTTAAAGCCTGCTTTTATTTTTGATTTTACAAAAAAATAACAATAAATAGGTTTTCATATACTATAATTGTTTGTGTGCTTAAAGCACAGGGAGGGTTAAATGAAGAAGTTATTAACTTCACTACTTGTTTTAGCTATGCTATTTAGCTTTGTAGGATGTTCTTCAAAGTCTAATGAATCAGCTACAACAACTGATGAAACATCAACTGATGAAACAATTAAGATTGATGATTTAAAGATTGAATTTGTTCCTAGTAAAGATGCTGATGTTATCAAGACTGGTACTGCTGGTTTAGATCAATTAATTATTGATGAAATGGCTAAGCATGGTTATGAAATTGGTAAGGTAGATATCACTGTTGGTACTAACTATGATGCTACTGGTGAGGCTCTTGCTAGTGGTGCTATTGATCTTGGTTGGTTACCAGGTGGTACTTATGCTTTATATTCTGATGAATGTGATGTAATTTTAACTGCTACAAGAAATGGTTTAAGCAATGATTCAACTGATCCAAAGACTTGGAATGGTGAAGAAAATGCTACGCAAAAAGATGGACCACAAGTTACTTACTATCGTTCATTAATTTATGCTACAACAAGTGAATATGGTCAAGAATTAGCTGCTAAGGTTAATGCTGGCGAAGAACTTACTTGGGATGATTTAAACAAGGCTACTTGGGCTGTTCAAAAGACTTCAAGTTCAGCTGGTTATATCTATCCAACTTTATGGTTAATGGAAAACTATGATGGCAAGAAGATTTCTGATCTTGAAAATGTTGTACCACTAGATTCAGGATATGGTACTGCATTTGATTATGCTGCTCATGGTTTAGCAGATATCATTGTTTGCTACGCTGATGGCAGAAATGACTATGAAGCTGCTTGGACTTTACCAGAAGGTGAAACAGATGAAACTGGTAAGCAAGGTTTTGGTAGAGAAGATTCAATTTGGAACGAATTAAATGTTATCGGTGTAACTGAAGGTATTTATAATGATACAGTAGCTATTACTAAGGCTAATGAAGATGTTTATAACGATGCATTTATTGCTGCTATTCAAGAATCTTTAATCAATATCATAGGTACTGAAGAAGGCCAAAAGATTTTCAGCGTATATTCTCATGCTGGCTATGCAAAGGCAACTGATGCTGATTATGATGGTGCTAGAAAAGCTTTACAAGCTGTAAGTGAATAATTAAAGCTTAAATATTTTTAACTTAAAATCTCTAGTTTAATTACTAGGGATTTTTTCTATTTTATAGAAACTTTTTATCATTTCTTTACAATTACAAAGTAAAATATATATCGAGAGGGGAAATTTTTGATGATTGAATTTAAAGATGTTTGTAAAACATATCCAAATGGTACAAAGGGCCTACAACATATAAATTTAAATATTGAACAAGGTGAGTTTGTTGCTATCATCGGTTTATCTGGTGCTGGTAAGTCAACTTTAATTCGTACAATAAATAGAATGATTGATATAACTGATGGCCAACTTATTGTAGATGGTACTGATGTAATGAGTTTAAGGGGTAGGGAACTTAGAAAATTTAGAAGAAAGATTGGTATGATTTTCCAATCGTTTAATTTAATTACTAGAAGTTCTGTTATTAATAATGTATTGACTTCAAATGTACCCGATATGCCTTGGTATAAGGTTTTATTTGGCTATTATTCTAAGGAACAAAAGTTAAAAGCTCTAGAGGCATTGGATAAAGTAAACATTTTAGATAAGGCATATGATAGATGTGATGAATTATCTGGTGGTCAGATGCAAAGAGTTGCTCTTGCTAGAACTTTAAATCAAAATCCTAGTATTATTTTAGCTGATGAACCAGTTGCGTCTTTAGATCCGGTTATGGCTGATGTTGTTATGTCTGACTTTAAGCGTATCAATGAAGAAATGAATATTTCAATTTTAATCAATATTCACCACGTTGATTTAGCTTTAAAATATGCAACTAGAGTTGTAGGTATTAGAAAGGGTCATATTGTATATGATGGTCCAACAAGTAATGTCACAAAGGAAATTCTTGAAGAAATCTATAATGGCAACAGTGTTCCTACAAGTAAGGATGAAGACAAATGAGAGAAAGAGATAGAGAAAGAAGAAGAAAACAAAAGGTAAGAAAAACGCCTTTGTTTGATCGCATCTTTAAGCCAAAACAAATTAAGCTTGATAATGGTCATACAGTTGATAAACCTGTTTCTCGCACACCTTTCATATTAGCTACTTTGTTTATTGTGGTTATTATATCGATAAAGATGACGGGCTTTGATTTATCAATCATTGCCACAAGAGGTCATTATTTATTCGATATCCTAAAGAAAATCTTTAATCCAACATGGTCATATTTCCCTAAGGTAGTAGAACCACTTATCGCTACTGTACAAATGTCATTACTTGGTACAATTGTTGGTAGTTTAATTGGCTTGCCTATTGCTATACTTGCTTCAAGTAATATTAACGCTAATAGACCAACGCTTTTATTTTTTAGATTTGTTTTATCAGTTATGAGAAGTGTACCAACTTTAATTCTTGCTTCGGTTTGCGCATTGATGTTTGGTTTAGGTACTTTTGCGGGTACGGTTGCGATTGTATTTTTTACAATCGGTATTGTTGCTAAGATGTTATTTGAAAGTATTGAAACAATTGATATGAAACCATTTGAAGCAATGCAATCATTTGGAGCCACTACTTTACAAGCTTTCTGGTCAGCATGTATGCCTCAAATATTACCAACTTATTTATCACACTCATTATATTGTTTTGAAATGAATGTAAGAGCTGCTTCAATATTAGGCTATGTTGGTGCTGGAGGTCTTGGCATCTTAATTAATGAAAGAATTGGCTGGCGTGATTATGAAGGCTTAGGTATGGTATTGCTTTCATTGTTTGTACTTGTATTTGTGATTGATATCTTCACCAACTGGTGTAGATCAAAGTTGTCTTAGGAGGTTTATATGTCAATACTTGAAACTTATGATAATCGTCCTAGAAAGCTTTGGGTTAGGATATTAATCTTTATTGTAGTATTAGGACTTGCTTTGTGGAGCTTGAATGGAATAAATTTAGGAACTAGGATTGATTTGAGCGCTGCTAATGGTATTTTATCTGGTCTTAGCCATCCTGATACTTCAATTATGTTTGATATGTCTAGCGAAGGTGTTCCTTATTTGATTTTGCAAACTATCGCTATTGCGGTTCTTGGCACTTTAATTGGTGGTGTTTTAGCTTTACCTATATCTTTTTTAGCTAGTACAAATGTTGTACCTAAGTGGATTGCTTATATTTTTAGAGCCTTAATTTTAGGCATTAGAACTATTCCTTCTTTAGTGTGGGCGCTTGTATGGATTAGGGTTACTGGGCCTAATGCTTTTTGTGGTGTCGTTACTCAATCTATTTGTTCAATTGGTATGATTTCTAAAATGTATATTACAGCTATTGAAGATTTAGATACTGGAATTCTAGAAGCTCTTGATGCATGTGGTTGTTCTACTTTTGATAAGATACGATGTGGTATTTTACCTCAACTTTCTGCTAGTTTTATTTCGACTATTATTTATCGTTTTGACATTAACTTAAAAGATGCAACAACACTTGGCATTGTTGGTGCTGGTGGTATTGGTGCTAGCATGCTTATGGCTATTAACTCAAGACGTTGGTCAATGGTTGGCGCTTTCCTTTGGGCTTTAATTGTTCTTGTATTATTAATTGAATTTTTCTCTACAAAGATTCGTGCAAGACTTGCAAGAGGTGAACGTTAATGGATAGAATTAGGATACTTGCGACAAGCGATGTCCATGGCTTTATCTATCCTTATTCATATGCTAATAAAAATGAAGAAAATATCGGCTACGCTAGGATTAGTAGCCTTATTAATTCTTTAAAAGATGAAAATACAATTCTGATTGATAATGGTGATAATCTAGAGGGATCTCCTTTAATGTATTATCATATGCATGTATCAGACTTAAAAGAAAATCCGGTAGCTAAGGCACTTAATCACATTGGCTATGATTATATAAATATTGGAAATCATGATTATAACTATGGTGAGGATGTATTGCTTGATTATTTGAAACAAGTAAATGCTAAATGCATTACTTCTAATATTTTATATAAAGATGAAGTAATAGGTTGCCCATATGTTATTAAGGAAATTAATGGAAAAAGACTTGCTATTTTTGGTTTAACTACCGATTATATTCCTAATTGGGAAACAAGAGAACATATTCTTAATTCTAAGTTTATTAAAGCTTATGATAGTGCGCTTAATACTGTTGACTATTTAAAGAAAAATGAACATGTTGATTATATTATTTGTGTATATCATGGAGGTTTTGAGAAAGACTTAGAAACTGGTGCACCAACAGAGGATTTAACTGGAGAAAATGTTGGTTACAAAATATTAGAAAATATTAAAGATATAGATGTTTTAATATCTGGTCACCAACATAGGTCTTTATCTGGCAAGTTATTTAATACTGTATATACCCAAACTAAAGACAAGGGAGCACAACTTGCTTGCATTGATATTTACAAAGATAGAATTGAATCTAGTATTATAACAGTGGATTCTAGTCCTGATGAGGATTTGTTATCGTTATTAGATAATGAAGAAAGTCTTTGTCAAAAATGGTTAGATACACCACTTGGTTATTCTAATGTTGATTTGAAGATTCAAGATGAAGACATGGGAAGACTTTATAAATCACAAGTTATCACTTTTTTAAATCTTGTATCTAAGTCAATTAGTGGTGCTGATATTAACGCTAATGCTTTGTTTGATAAAGCCACAGGCTTTAATAGAGATATTACAATGCGTGATTTAGTTAGTACCTACGTATTTCCTAATACTTCTGTTATAAAGGCTATTAATGGCAAAATTTTAAAGGAATATCTAGAAAAGTGTGCAGAATATTTTGATATAGAAAACAATCAAATAGTCATATCGAAATCTTTTCTAGAGCCCAAACCTATGAAATATAACTATGATATGTTAGATGGTATTGAATATACTATCAAAGTATCTAATCCGATAGGGAATAGAATTATTTCTTTAACAAGGAATGGCGTACCTATTAAAGATGAAGATAAGTTTACATTATGTGTCAATAATTATCGAGCAAGTGGTGGTGGTAACTTTAATATGATAAAGGATGCACCTACTATAAAAGAGATATCAACTAGTATGGTAGAACAACTTGCTGATTATATTGTCTTTCATAAAGTAATTGATTTTGAGCCTGTTAACAATATCAAAGTAATCATTTAAATATGCAGCTTACTAAATGTAAGCTGTTTTATATTCGCTTATAATATTTAAAGAGGTTATCAATATGTTAGTTACAAAAAATTCAAAATTATTAGATGTATATAATACGCCATCTGGTCATGATTTACTTGCTCGTTTATTTTATTCGTTAGGTTTAGATGAATGGATAATAGAAAAGACTTTTGTCAAGAATATAAAACTTAAGGATTTAAAATATATTACTTTTAATAAACTTGATGATAAGGCTATAGATGCTTTTGTGGAATTGTTAAATTGTTTTGACTATAAGATAAGTGATGATGATTGTTCTATTAAAGATGAATGGTGGAAGGAAGCTATCTTTTATCAAATTTATCCTAGATCTTTTAAAGATAGTAATGATGATGGGATTGGGGATATTAATGGAATTATTTTGAAACTTGATTATTTAAAAGAATTAGGTGTAGATGCCTTGTGGATTTGTCCGTTTTTTGATTCACCAAATTGTGATAATGGTTATGATATTAGAGACTATAAAAAAATCATGGCTGAATTTGGTACCATGGAAGATGTTGATAGATTGATTAATGAGGCCCATCAAAGAGATATTAGAATAATCATTGATTTGGTTATGAATCATACTTCTGATGAACATGAGTGGTTTAAAAAATCGATTGAGGGAATTAAACCTTATGATGACTATTATATTTGGAATGATAAGCCTTTAAATTGGACAAGTTTCTTTGCAGGCAGTGCTTTTGAATACTATAAACAAAGAGATAAGTATGTACTTCATTTATTCGCTAAGAAACAAATAGATTTAAATTGGGATAATCCACAAGTAAGAGAAGAAATGTTTAATATTGCGAACTTTTGGCTAGATAAAGGTGTAGATGGTTTTAGACTTGATGTTGTATCGATGATATCAAAAGCTAAGCCGCTTAAGGATGGCAATGAAACGCTTGGCAAACTTGTCGGTTTTACAGGTATTGAACATTATTTTCATGGTCCTTATTTAGATAAGTATTTAAATGAGTTCTACAACAATTGTTTAAAACCACATAATGCTTATACTGTAGGTGAGTGTCCTGGTGCTGGTACTAAGTTAGCTAGATTTATTACGGGGGATGATTCAAATAAATTAACTCAATTATTTTCTTTTGATCACTTAGAAAAT
>CAVBAX010000070.1:0-7773 GCA_963593105.1 Candidatus Methanomethylophilaceae archaeon
GTTACATGTGATTGTGAAAGTATATCACTATACTTACAATACCCCTTAGACAAAGCTTCAAACGCTTCATTAGCGTTATTTATCTTTTTAATTTCGCTATTTAGATACATTATTACTTCATTTTCTAAACGTGCATTTTCACTGGCGATTAATTCTATAATATTTTCCTTAACATCGATAGAATCATCAATTAATTGATTATAGTAAGGAATGCCACCAAACACCGAATAAATTCTTACCTTATCTTCACTTGAGAAATTTGGATAAAACTTTGAAGAATCAAAATAATCCATCTGTCTTAAATGAATTGTTAAATCAACTCTTCCATATAAAGGATTAGACTCTTCAAGTAAAGACTTCATAATACTTACATATGAACCAGAAATTATTAAACTAAGCTTTGATTCATCTTTATAATTATCAATTAAAGATTGAATGATTGAATCAATACCTCTTATAGAATCTTTTAAATATGAATACTCATCAAGAACCAATACAATCTTGTTCTTCTTAGATAAGTCAAAGACATATTTTAATAATTCTTCAAAATTCTTATATCCTAGTTTTGGAAGATTTAATCTATCAGAAATTGCTTCAGCCAAACCATCAACATTACTTTTTTCTGATACCGCCTTACATTCATAATATATAGAAGAAACATTTGAATTATCTTTTAAAGCCTGCTTAATAAGCTCACTTTTACCAATTCTTCTTCTTCCATATATTAAAGAAAAATTAAAACTATCTTTTTTAATAAGTTTATTTAACTTATTTAATTCATCAGTTCTGCCAATAAATTTCATACTCGGTTTCCTCCGACTCGGTTTGTTCCGAGTTAATTATAACAGATTAAAAAAGCTTAATCCAATGATTAAACATCAAATTAAGCTCATAAACATTATTTAGAGTTCCACTTATTAAACTCTTCATCAGTAGCGAGTACTACATGAGTTTCACTTAATTCATGGTAAGTACCCTTAGTATAATCAACACCCTCCTTATCCTTATCATAAGTAAGAGCTGTTCTATTTTTTTCTACGATAGGATTAGGATGAGGAATAGCACTTAAAAGTGATTTTGTATAAGGATGAATAGGATTAAAGAAAATCTCATCAGTAGTACCAGTTTCCACAATATGGCCAAGATGCATAACCCCAATACGATCAGAAATATACTTAACCATGCTCAAATCATGGGCAATAAACAAATAAGTAGTACCAAGTTCCTCTTGAAGATCCTTCATCATATTAACAACTTGGGCTTGAATTGAAACATCAAGAGCCGAAATACATTCATCCGCAATAACTAACTTTGGATTCATAACCAAAGCTCTTGCGATACCAAGTCTTTGACGTTGACCACCAGAAAATTGATGAGGGAAACGGGTTGCTTGTTCACGTGATAAACCAACTTTATCTAAGATGTTATATACCTTATCTTCTAAATCCTTTTTATCTTTATATTTCTTATGTATCTCTAAACCTTCCGCAATTATTTGAGACGCTTTCTTTCTTGGATTTAAACAAGCCATAGGATCTTGGAAAATCATCTGCATATTAGTTCTTAGATATTTTTCAGTTTCCTTATCCATCTTGCCAGAAATATCTTTGCCATCAAAGATTATTTTCCCCTCTGTTGGATCATATAAACGAATAATTGATCTACCTGTTGTAGACTTACCCGAACCTGACTCACCAACTAGACCATAGGTTTCACCTTCATAAATCTTAAAGCTAATACCATCAACAGCCTTAGTAGTATAAGTCTTAGTTATAGGAAAATATTGTTTAAGGCCTTCAACCTCTAATAATACTTTTTTATCATTAGCCATTTAATCCAGCCTCCTTCTTCATCTTTTCAATCTTTACCTTCAAGTCTTCAGGAAGTTCAACCTTAGGAGCACGAGAATCACAAAGCCATGAACAAACCCTATGTTGGCCGCCAACATCAAACATTGGTGGTTCCTCTTCATAATCAATCTTTAAAGCATATGGATTTCTTGGCGCAAAAGCATCCCCCTTAACCTTATTCATTAGATTTGGTGGAGTACCAGGAATCGCAAACAATCTTCTAGAATCAGTATCAGTATCTGGCATACTAGCAAGTAGTCCCCAAGTATATGGATGACGTGGATCATAGAAAATTTCATTGATTGCGCCCTTTTCAACAATTCTACCAGCATACATTACCGCAACATAATCCGCAACCTTAGCTACAACGCCTAAGTCATGGGTAATATAAATAACCGAAATATTCTTTTCCTTTTGTAGCTTTTTAATAAGCTCAAGAATCTTAGCCTGAATAGTAACATCAAGAGCTGTTGTAGGCTCATCACAAATTAATACATCAGGATCACAAGCCAAGGCAATAGCGATAACAACTCTTTGTCTCATACCACCAGATAATTCATGTGGATATTGTTTAAAACGCTTTTCAGGACTAGTAATACCTACTTCATCTAGTAGTTCAATTGTTCTTTTCTTAGCATCTTCCTTAGAAATCTTTTTATGTTCCAACATTGACTCCATTATTTGTTTGCCAACAGTCATTGTAGGATCTAAAGAAGTCATAGGATCTTGGAAAACCATGGCAATCTTTTTACCACAAAACTTATAACGAATATCCTTTTGTGACATTTGAACTAAGTCAGCAGATTGTTCAACACCATTTTCATCAACATAGTTATAAACAATTGAACCAGAATCAATTACACCATTTGAATCAAGAATACCCATGATAGTCTTAATAGTAACTGACTTACCAGAACCTGATTCACCAACAATGGCAACAGTTTCACCCTTGAATAAGTCAAATCTAATTCCTCTTATCGCATTAACAACACCATAGTTTGTCTTAAAAGAAATATTTAAGTCTCTTATAGATAAGACACGATCTTTTTTATCACGTTTAATACTTTCTGTCATAAAAACTCCTTATCTATTATTCATCTTTGGATCAAAGGCATCTCTTAAGCCATCCGCAAATAAGTTAAAACTTAACATTAATAATGCAAGCACAATAACTGGAATCAATAAAATATGAGGGAATGTTGTCATTGACTTGTAACCATCAGAAACCAAAGAACCAAGTGAAGCCAAAGGTGCAGGAACACCAAGTCCTAAGAATGATAAATAAGCCTCTAAGAATATTGCGTTTGGAATTGAAAACATACTAGTAACAATTACTTGACCAAAAATATTAGGCAAAATATCATTCACAATTAAACTTAACTTACTAGCACCCAAAGTTCTAGAAGCCAAAACATATTCTTGTTCCTTAACCTTTAAAACCTGAGCACGAGCAATTCTTTCCATACCAATCCAACCAGTTATCATAAGTGAGAAAATAATAGAAATAACACCTTGTGGCAATACTAAACCAAGTAAAGTAACAACAACAAGTGTTGGAATACCATTTAAGATTTCCGCAAATCTTTGCATAAACATATCAACCTTGCCACCAAAGAAACCAGAAATAGTACCATATACCATACCAATCACAATATCAATAACAACAGCCGCAAAAGCAATCAATAACGAAACCCTAGTACCTGACCAAACACGTGTCCAAATATCTCTACCCTGCGTATCAGATCCAAACCAATAATATACATCAGCTAAATCACCTGTATATTGATTATTACCCTTATAATAACCATTAAAAATACCAAGCTTTTCAAGCACTGGAATTCTAGGTGTTAAACACTCATGACCATGAATAATTGACTTATAAGTATGCTCTGTCATATGAGGACCAATAAGCGCAAATAAAACAATTATAATTACAATAATCGCACCAATTAAAGCACCCTTATTTTTCTTAAAGTTACACCAAACATCATGGGCATAACGTGTTGCCTTAAAGTTTGTATCAATAAGCTTCTCATCCTTTTGATGGGCAAAAGTGAAATCATCGGCAGTATATTCACGATTATAGATTGTCATTTACTTGCCCTCCTTTGTAACCCTAATACGAGGATCAATCACACCATATAAGATATCAACAATCAGCATCATCACAATAAACATAGCTGAATAAACAAAAGCACAAGCGATTGTAACATTATAATCGTTTTGTTGAATACCTGAAATCATAAGTGAACCAATACCTGGTATACCAAAAATCTTTTCAATTACACTAGAACCAGTCATTAGATTAACAAGAATTGGACCCATAACCGTAACAACTGGAATCAAAGTATTTCTTAAAGCATGTTTAATAATCATCTTATAGTTTTTTACACCCTTAGATTGAATTAAAAGGATATAGTCACTATTTAACACATCAATCATTTCTGATCTTGTAAATCTTGCAATATTAGCCGTTGGCGAAACAGACAAAGCTATTGCAGGAAGTACAAGAGAAGAAAAAGGTGTCTTTTGATTATATAGAATTGGAAACCACTTTAACTTATAGGCAATAAAATAACATAAAAGCAAGGCACATACATAAGATGGCACAGATACACCAATAACCGAAATTGCTGAACACAAATTATCAATCCAAGTATTATGATTTAGTGCTGATAAAACACCTAATATAAGTCCAAGAATAGTACCAATAACCATAGCCATAATACCAACTAGAATTGAAATACCAAGTCTATCAGAAATCATTGAACTAATTGGGAAATTCTTATTAATCGCATAAGATACACCCAAATCACCAGTAAGCATATTCTTAACATATAACAAGAAGCGGACAATTATTGGTTGATCTAATCCATACTTTGCATATAACAAAGCCTTTTGAGCCTCTGTTAATTTTTCATCATTAAATGGTGAACCTGGCATTAGATCCATTAGAATAAATAATACTAATAGAATAACTAACAAAGTAGCCAAAGACATCATTATTCTTTTAAATACATATTTTTTCATACGTCTTCTCCTTTATAACAATTAGAGCGATTATCAAAATCGCTCTAATTATGTATAAGCTTTTTTAAACTTAAATTACTTAACAGTAATATGACGATAGTTATCAACACCAGCACTATGGAATTGGATACCATCAATACTTGGAGAAATTAACATTGCACCACCAGCTTGGAATACTGGAATTACTGCAGCTTCATCTTGTACTAAAACCTTTTCAGCATCTACGAAATCATTCCATCTTTCAAGTGAAGTCACTGTACCACTTTCAGCTTCTAATACTTTTTCATCATATAGAGCACTTGCCCAACCACCTTGGTTGTTAGAAGTGTTTGTACTTAAGAATAGATCCATATAAGTTTGAGGATCACCATAGTCAGGACCCCAACGAGTTAGAGAAACTTCAAATGAATGTTCTGTTTGTAGACTTAATCTTTCCTTCTTTGGCTTACCATTTAGATTAACAGTGAAACCAACTTCTTCTAAGTAAGATTGAATTTGTTCAGCAGCCTTGATTACTGAATCACCTTCATCAGTACCATATAGCAATTCAATAGTTACATCATGACCAAGTTCAGCCACACCATCAGCATAGTATTTCTTAGCAGTTTCTAAATCATAAGAAACAAGTTTACCACTATCATCTCTAAAGTCTGCACCAGTTTCAGGATTACCAGCTAAAGCGAATGGTACGATACCTTCAGCAGCAACTGAACCATCATTTAAAGCAGCAGCGATAGTTTCTCTATCTAATGCATAACTTAAAGCTTGTCTAATATTTACGTTTTGAAGATCTGCACTATCAGAATTGTTGATATTTAATAGTAAATAATATAAGTAACCAGTTAACTTAGAAGTATAACCCTCAGCACCCTTATTAGCATTTACTTGTTCACCAGATAAGATAACTGTTTGTAGGTTACCACTTTCATATTCAAGTAATGAAGTTTGAGTATCAGCAATTACACGGAATACAACCTTTTCAGCACCATTAGCTGCAACATAGTTGTCATAATCCCAATAAGCATCATTTAAATCAAATTCATATGAATAACCAGCAGTCCATGCAGAGAATGTGTAAGGACCACAACTTAAGATATTATCAACAGATAATGCATATTGATCACCACAGCTTTCAACAAATGCTTGATTTGCTGGGAAGAAAGTTGGGAAAGCCAATAAACTTAAGAAGAAACCAGTAGGTTGAGATAAAGTAACCTCTAGAGTCTTATCATCAAGAGCCTTAACACCTAAATCTTCTTTAGTTAGACCACTTTCGCTGTCGTAGCAATTACCATTTACGATATTTGCAGTTTCCATAATCCAGTTATATTCACTTGCGATATCTGGATCTACAACTCTTTGCCAACCATAAACAAAGTCAGCAGCTGTAACTGGTTCACCATTTGACCAATTTGCATCATCACGGATTTTGAAAGTATAAACTAGACCATCATCACTAACCTCATAGCTTTCAGCTAAATCAGGAATTGGATTTTGATTTTCATCTAGTTCCATCAAACCTGCAAGACACATTGTTTGTGCGATAAATGAAGTACCATCTGTCGCAACAGCAGTATCCATTGAAATTACATCCAATGAAGAAACAACGGTTACAGTTTTATCACCACTAGCACTTCCACTATCAGTAGAACCACTATCAGTAGCATCTTCTTGCTTAGAACCACAACCAACCAGTAGTAGTAAAGCAAGAAGTAATGTAAATAACTTTTTCATTTACATTCCCTCCCTTTTTCAATGAAATTATTTTATGCATATTGAAAAATCATGTCAATAAACAATGTTAAACTTTTTCATAAATTGTGAAAATATTTTCACATTTCTATTGTCTATTTATAAAAAACACTTGTATTTTATTGACGTACTATGTATTATTTATGAGTTTTAATTACCATTAACCAAAAAATTCATAATAAGCTTTACAACGATATCTTTCTCATCAGCTCTAGATTCAGCCGTTAAAAGCGTTATCGCAACTAGTGCGCTATTAGAAATGATTTGTTTATTATCAATAATTAATCGATTATTCTTATCAAGAAAATAAAGAAAGATAGAAGCGCCAATCCTCTTGCAACCATCCGCAAAAGGATGATCTTTAATCAAAAAATAAAGTAAATTGGCAGCCTTTTCTTCTATTGTGGAATATGCCTCTTTACCAAAAGCACTTTGATAAATAGAAGCGATAATACCCTCTAGTTTACCTTTTTCTTTTTCAATACCAAATACAGCAGTATCAAACTCTTTAGACATTTTATCTATTAAGTATCTGCATTCTTTATAAGTTAAAACATATGTAGGCTTATTACCACTAGGCTTAGTAAGTTTTTGATGATCATAATCATCTAGTAAAGTTAAACCATCTGTATATAAATTAATCGCCCTTAAAACATCATCTTCTTCAATATTAAGTGCAGACGCTAACATTCTAGTTTGTATCTCAACCGTCTTATTTAAAGCTTCTAGCCTTCTTTGATTAATTGCGTAACCTTTAATCATGTAATCTTTCAATATGGAAGTAGCCCATTTACGAAAGATGATTCCCTTTCTAGAGTTTACTCTATATCCTACCGAAATAATCATGTCGAGGTTATATACTTTTGGTTTTCTTCCACCTGAACTTTTGTCGGAATAACCGACAGAAGTCTCATCTAATTCTTTCGATGCAAGAATATTATTTATGTGTTCACTCACTGTTGCGTGTTTAACATCAAATAATGATTCCATTTGTTTTTGTGTTAACCAAACAGTATCTTTCTCTGGCGATACCATAACCTCTAGCTGCAATCCATCATTAATAAAATTAACTATTTCATTTTTCATTTTCATTCTCCTGTCTATACTTCTTTATTAACAAGAAAACGAAATATTCCTACTC
>CAVBAX010000071.1:0-460 GCA_963593105.1 Candidatus Methanomethylophilaceae archaeon
AGTCTAAGCTTATTCCACCAGGTAAGGCAATTAATGGTATAAGTTTAAATAAAACATTTAAGGAAGGAGAATATAAGGCGACTTTTAATGTATCTACTATATCTATTAAAGATGGTAGTCCTATGAATGGTGCAAACATCAAAATGACTTTAATTGTTAAATAGGTACTCATATGCTATATCTTATTATCATATTAATAATAATTTGTCCTATAGGAATATATGGAGATGGCAATCATGATGGATATATTGGTATAGCTTCTTTATCCCAAATAAATGATGATGGTAAATATTATCTTATAGATAATATAGAACTAAATGGTGCTTTTCTTGTTGATAAAGAAATAACTATATGTCTTAATGGTTTCTCTATTTATTCATCATATGGCTTTGAAAATGTTTTGATAGTAACAAGCTTAGGTTGTTTAACTATTGAAGATTGTACTAGTCAAGGTAAAATC
>CAVBAX010000071.1:470-2343 GCA_963593105.1 Candidatus Methanomethylophilaceae archaeon
GGCAGCACATTATTACGCTATTAGAAATAATGGAAACTTAATATTAAATGGTGGAAATATTGTTGATAATTATGGTGGCATTGATAATCAAGAAAACTTCATTATGAATGGAGGTAGTGTTTTAAATAGCGACAATTACGCTATTTATAATCAAGGCAATCTAGAAATAAATGGTGGAACTATTAAAGATAATAATGACTATGGTATATGTATAAATAGTTTTAATTCAATTAATAATATTAGAAATTGTCTTATAATCAACAATTTAGGTGGCATATGCTTATATAATGGAACACTTAATATATCAGGTGGTCTAATTGAAAATAATAGCACTAAAGGTGGTTTATTTGCCTATGGTGGTACCATTAATATGTCTGGCGGATCGATTATTAATAACACTAATATTGATAGATATCAAGGTGGTGGTGTTCATATAGCAAGTGAAGCTAATATTAACATATCAAATGAAGTACATATAGAAAACAATACATGTTCAAATCTATATTTGAGTAGTGGCAAACAATTAAACATAGATAATTTATCTAATAATTCTAGAATTGGCATTACAGGTGATATAAATATACCCATAATCCTAAAAACAAGCAATATCAATTGTTTCTATAGCGACAATATAGAATATGAACTTTCTGTAAACAAAGAAGATAATTCATTAAGTTTAATTAAAAACGCTTCAATCGTTTTACAAGGTGATGACATCTATTATCTAATTGATATAAAGGATTGTAATATAGAAGGTGACATACTAATTAAAGATAATAAAACCTATGGTAAATTAGGATCAAAGATAACAATTATTCCATATATGATAGTAGGAACAATATTAGATTCCTATATAAGTAATGTAAATATAATAGACAATAGCTTTATTATGCCAGCTAAAAAAGTAAGTATTAAAGCTAATTATATTAATTATCCAACTTATGTGATTGATATTCCTGAAAGTATTGAATTAAATGAAACTTTAAACATAAATGTAACAAATGTAAATATTAAAGATGGCTATAATTTGCAAGTATCATTAAATGAAGAAAACAGGTTAACACTAAGTAACAATGAAACAAAGCTATGGCTTAAATTGTTTATAAAAGATAATGAAATTAAACCAGGAGATTCTTTATTAACTGTTAGTGGTGGTATTTTAAACAACAATGGATCTTGTGATATTAACTTTGAAAGTCAAAGGCCAATATATGCAGGTATATACAAGGGACTATTAATCTTTGATATAGCAATCAAAGAAGATATAGATAATTAAGCAAACTGTATCAAACGAAAGGAAAAAGATGAAAAAAATAATTTTAATATTAGGATTAGTATTGTTAACGCCAATCACTGTAATTGCTCAGAGTAATGATACTTCAAAAAGTACAACAATTACATATACTGTTAATCCAAGTTATACTATCGAAATACCTGCAAATGTAAGTGTAGGTAGTAAATTAAACGTAGGCTTACAAAACGTTGTAGTAGATAGTGATAAACAAGTTGTAGTAAAACTTGACAATCAAGATTTTAAACTAAGCTGTGGTAGTCATTCTATTTCTTATAAAGTAAAAAATAGTAATAATGAATTAAGTGCCGGTGGAACAATACTTATAGTTAAACCAGGTGAAACACCAAGTGGTAGTACTTCACTTGATTTTGAAGTAATAGGAAATGCAAAATATGCAGGTGAGTATACTGGAACTTTAAACTTTTTAATATCTGTAGAATCTAGCTAAAGTTAATAAATGAAAATGATATAGTTTGTTTAAGATAAAGAGGGCGCAAGCCTTCTTTGTTTATGAATATACATCATAAAACTTGTAATATATAAGCTTAAAAACATCATAAAACTTGTAATATTTGATTG
>CAVBAX010000071.1:2353-7733 GCA_963593105.1 Candidatus Methanomethylophilaceae archaeon
ATCATATGTAGCTGATGAATTAGCTAGTAAAGAAATACCATTGTTTTATTGGACAGGTAAACAAGGACATGAATTTGAATTTATTGTAGAAAATGATTCTAAAGTAATTGCCATTGATGTTAAGAAAAATAAGGGAAAGTTAAATTCTTTAGAAGATTTTAGAAATAATAATGGCAAAAATACTGTAATTAAAATTTCCTCTAATAATTTAGGCTATGATGAAAAACAAGATATCTTAACATTGCCCTTATATATGACTTTTATGTTGGCTAATGATTTAGCTATAGGTAAATCAATTATTAAAAGATAATATATTAGGCTTTTCATGTTAATAATTTGACAAATTTTACTCTTTTATTTTTAAGTTTTAAAATAAAAACAACAAAAGAAAGAGGATAATATTTATGACAAATTTCAAGAAAGTTGTTGTAGCAGGAGGAGGTGTATTAGGAAGTCAAATTGCCTATCAATGTGCTTATTGTGGATTTGATGTAACTATATGGCTTAGAAGTGAAAGCAGTATTTCAAGGTGTCAACCAAAGCTTGATAAACTTAAGACCACTTATCTGGATGCTTTAAGACTAATGAGGGAAGATGGTGCTAATAATTGGTGTCCTGGTTTAGCTGACTTTGATAATTTTGACTATGATGCATGTGTTAAAAAGGTTAACAATATAAATGTAACATTAGAACTTGATATGGCTAAGGCTTTTAAGGATGCTGATTTAATTATTGAGTCAATGGCCGAAAACAAAGATGATAAGATTGCTTTTTATAAGAAGATGGCACCATTATTGGATGAAAAAACAATTGTAGTTACCAATAGTTCTACTTTACTTCCAAGTATGTTTGCGGATTATACACTAAGAGCAGATAAGTATTTGTCAATGCACTTTGCCAATTCAATTTGGAAAAATAATGTAGCTGAAATCATGGTACAAGATAAGACAGATAAAAAATATTTTGATTTGATATGTCAGTTCGCCAATGAAATAAGAATGTTAGCTCTACCTGTTTTAAAAGAAAAAAGTGGTTACTTGTTAAACAGTATGCTTGTACCTTTCTTGCTTTCAGGACTTGATTTATATGCCAATGGAATATCAGATCCTGAAAGTATTGATTTAGCTTGGACTAAGGGTACTGGTGCACCAAAGGGTCCATTTAAGATTTTTGATACAGTTGGTCTAACTACGGCTTTAAACATAGTAGATCAATACCAAAAAGTACCAGGCCTATTTAAGCCATTATTAAGCAAGATGATGCTTCCATATAACTATAAGGGTATGAAAGCGATTCTAGAAAAATATATAGCTCAAGGCAAGCTTGGCGAAAGTTCAGGCGAGGGCTTCTATAAATACAAATAGTGTTTTTACCCCTAATTTGTGTATAATTATTCAAGTTAGGGGTTTTTATATGGCAAAAAGAAAAGATGCAACTTTAGTTAAATTTGATGAACCTTACCATATGATCGCGACATACATTATGCCTCGTCGTGCTGAAGCGGAAGTATGCATGTGGAAGGAATTTGATGTTACTGATTTACTTACTTATATTAAAGACTATAATGAAAAAAATGGTACTAATTTAAAGTTTTTCCATTGTTTCTGTTATGCACTTGGTAGAACTATTCATCATAGAGAACAAATGAATTATTTTATCAAGGGCAAAAAATATTGGAAGAGAAATGATATTTCTTTAGCTTTTGTGGCAAAACAACAATTTAAAGATGAAGCTGAAGAAAAATTAATGTTTATGAAAGTTAAGCCTGATATGACAGTATCAGATATTTCTAAAACAATTCTTGGCGATGTTAAAAAGGCAAGAGAAGCCAATCGTAATGAATTAGATGATTTAATGAATACTGTTGGCAAACTTCCTAGATTTTTATTAAATTTACTTATTTGGACAACTCAAGCCTTAGATTATTATGGCAAAATGCCTGAATCATTAAGTAAGGGTGATCCAAACTATGCAACTTGTTTAATTTCGAATTTAGGTTCTATTAAAGCTAGTGCTCCATATCATCATTTAAGTAACTATGGTACTTGTTCGATTATGATTTGTATTGGTACAATTGAGGAAGTAAATGGCAGAAAGAAGGTAAATGTTTCTTTTACTGTCGATGAAAGAATTGCGGATGGTTTTTATTTTGTGAAGTCTTTAAGATATATGGACTATGTATTGAGCAATCCTGATACTTTGTTTGAAAAAGTAGAAACTAAATTTCCAGAAGGGATTATCTAAAAATGTTAATTATTGTATTACCAATTAGTGCACTTATTTGTTTAATATATGGTATCTATAAGCTATTAAAACTAAGAGTTGATGTACCACCTTTTATCTTGATGATATCTTCAGGTTTCATATTTTCACTTGTTGAAGCTTATATAGTATATAGGTTTCATGGTTTAGATAATGCCTATGTTTTAAGCAAACTGGTATTTATTATCTTATTAATGTTTCTAAATGGTTTAAATACAATATTAAAGACATTATTAATTGAAAAAGGTGTAAAAAATGCCGATTTGACCATTGTGGTTAAAAATAATTTCTTGGTTGATTTATTACTAATTATTTCAATTATTATTACAATTTTAGTATTAAGGTAGTTTAATTGGCTGCCTTTTTTAGTTTTGTGGCCTATTTATGGAAAATCATGCTAATGTTGTGCTAAATGTTTAGCAGTCTTATTGACTGAGTGCTATTAACTTATATAATAGATATTGTTGAAGGAGGTCAACAAAGATTATGATTAAACCGTTATATAACAACGTATTATTAAAGAAAGTTGAGGCTGCTAGAGAAACAAAAAGTGGCATCATCATTTCGCAAAAAGAAGAAAATGAAGAATATGCAGAGGTTGTTGCAGTAAGTGAAGTAAAAGAAGTGAAAGTAAACGACCATGTATATGAAATGCCTCTTAAAGTAGGCGACAAGGTAATGTACAAGAAATATTCTGGTACAGATATCAAGGAAAACGATGAAAAGTATATCTTGATTAAAGCTGAAGATATTTTGGCTATTGTTGAATAGGAGGAATTATTTTTATGGCAAAAGAAGTTAAATATGCAAAAGATGCTAGAGATAGCGTACTTAAAGGTGTAGATGTATTAGCTGATGCAGTTAAGGTAACCCTTGGTCCAAAGGGAAGAAATGTTGTATTAGATAAGGGCTATGGATCACCAGTTATCGTTAATGATGGTGTATCTATCGCTAAGGAAATTGAACTTGAAGATACTTTCGCTAATATGGGTGCTAAGCTAATCTATGAGGTTGCTAATAACACAAATGATACTGCAGGTGATGGTACTACTACCGCTACTGTTTTGGCTCAATCAATTGTTCATAAGGGCTTAGATGCTGTTGAAAAAGGAGCTAATCCTGTATTTCTAAAAGATGGTATTGATTTAGCTAGTAAAAAGGTTTCTGAAAAATTATTGTCAAAGTCTAAAAAGGTAGAATCTGCAAGTGATATTGCAAGTGTTGCTTCTATATCTTCTGGTTCTAATGAAATTGGTAAAATCATTTCTGATGCAATGGAAAAAGTAGGCAAGAATGGTGTAATCAATGTTGATGAATCAAAGGGTTTTGATACTTCTCTTGAAGTAACAGAGGGTCTAAAGTATGATAAGGGTTATATTTCTCCATATATGGTATCTGATAGAGAAAAGATGTCTGTGGAAATGGAAAATCCATTAGTACTTGTTACTGATCAAAAGATTTCTACTATTCAAGATGTATTAGGTATTCTTGAACAAATCGTTCAACAAAATAAGGCTTTATTGATTATCGCTGATGATATTGAAAATGAGGTAATTTCAACACTTGTTGTTAATAAGTTAAGAGGTACATTCAACGTAGTTGCTACTAAGGCTCCAGGCTTTGGTGATAACCAAAAAGATCAATTAGCTGATATCGCTACTTTAACTGGTGCTACTGTCATTTCTAAGGATTTAGGTATGCAATTAAAGGATATGACTATGGCTGATTTAGGTACTTGTAAGAAAGTAATTGTTGAAAAGGATGCTACTACTTTAATTGAAGGTGCTGGTTCTAAGGAAGCTTTCAAGGAAAGAATCAATGAACTAGAAACACAACTTGAAAAGACAACTAGTGATTATGATAAGAAGAGAATTCATGAAAGAATTGCTAAGTTATCAAATGGTGTAGCTGTTATTAAAGTTGGCGCTACAACTGAAGCTGAAATGAAAGATAAGAAGCTTAGAATTGAAGATGCTTTAAATGCTACAAGAGCTGCTATTGAAGAAGGTATTATCGTTGGTGGTGGTGCTGCTTTGGCTGGAATTTCTACGGAATTAAGAAAAGAACTTACAAGTGATATAGTTGATGTTCAAAAGGGTATCAATATTGTTCTAGATTCTTTGATTGCTCCACTTTATCAAATTGCTGAAAATGCTGGCTATGATGGCAAGGAAATTGTTATTAAACAATTAAAAGCTACAGGTAATGAAGGCTTTGATGCTAAAAACGGTAAATGGGTTGATATGTTTGAAGAAGGAATTGTTGATCCATGTAAGGTTACAAGAAGTGCTTTATTAAATGCTGCTAGTGTTTCAGGATTATTAATTACAACTGAAGCTGCTGTTGGTACTATCAAAGAAAAAGAAGCTCCTGCTGTAGGTGGCGGCATGGGTGGCATGTACTAATTTAAACAAACGCTTAAATATTAAAAAGAATCGGTATCTTATGGGTACCGATTTTTTTAGTAAATTTTTTTTGATATTGTTGTTTTAAACATTGTGACAATTTGATTTAATCAATTAATTATTTGATAAATGTAAGAAATTACATTTTATGAAAAAGTTTCACACAGTTTACACATTTACTTGTTATATTAATTGTGTTAAAAGTTTTTCATTTATCCTATATTTATTAAAAAGCGGGCAAATTGCTCGTTTTTTAATATATAATTTAATAGCTGTCTCAGTAGCTCAGTTGGATAGAGCATTCGCCTCCTAAGCGAAAGGTCGGAGGTTCAACTCCTCTTTGGGACGCCATATAAAAGTAACAGTAAGATCATTATTTGGTTTTACTGTTTTTTTATTGTAATAAGGTAGTAAAAGGTGTGAAAGAATATGTCTTATTTATAAGAATCAATCATGTCCTTAGCCTTGTAGATAATAGGTAATTCTCTATTGGCTACAAGTCTTCCTATTTTAGTGTTGGAGCATCTTTTATATTCTTTGATAGCTTCTTCATATGTTAATTTTAGAGTTGAAATATGAAATACATTCTTTTCATCATCAGTTAAATTATTATCACCAAAAGCTATTACTTTACATAAAAAGTAATTAGAAATGTTGTGTCTGTGTAGAATGTTATAGTAATCAGATACTACACCTATTTTAGAGATTATTTC
>CAVBAX010000072.1:0-7712 GCA_963593105.1 Candidatus Methanomethylophilaceae archaeon
ATTAATTATTAATTCATGAAGCTCATTGTAGGTATTAATTACTGTACATGAGCTTTTTTGGTTACATAGTCCATCTTTACTTACACAACTACAAGATGTTGTTTTCATTTCTTCTTCAGTAATCGATAAAATGTCATATAAACGATAATCTTCTAGTTTTCTATTTAGCTTATAGCCACCACATTTACCAAGGCAGACATCGACTAAATTATTTTTTGCGAGCAATGTCATTATTGATTCTAGATATTTCCTTGATACATCTAATCTATTAGATATAGAAGATAAGCATATGTAATTATTAAGTCCATCATTTTGGGCCATATCTACTATAGCTCTAATGGCATAAGTTCCTTTTGAAGATATTATCATGTCTTTATTTTAGGTTATTTAATTCCTATTGACAAGCTAGGATATTAAAAGTAAGATATTAATTGCCTAGTAAGAAGGTAGGAATTATGTCTAGTAGAGTTATTGAAATTATTTCAAATTCGTTTCCTAAAATATTATCGCTTGGTATAAGTGTTACTATACCTCTTGCGATATTGTCTTTTATTTTGGCCTTTGTGATATCGGTTGTTGTGGCTTTTATAAATTATGCCCATATTAAGGGTTTAACAGCTCTTACAAGAATCTATGTATGGATTGTAAGAGGTACACCGCTTTTAGTACAGCTTTATATTTTCTTTTATGGACTACCTAGTATAGGTATCACTTTAAAACCATTTATATGTGCGATATTGGTTCTTGGTTTAAATGAGGGTGCTTATATGTCAGAAACTATGCGGGCATCTTTAAATGCGGTACCAAGTGGGCAAATGGAAGCAGGATATTGTGTGGGAATGAATTATATACAAATTATGTTTAGAATTATTCTTCCTCAAGCTTTAAGAACTGCTTTTCCTTCTTTGATGAATTCCCTTATTGCGTTAATTAAGGATTCTTCTATGGCTTCAACAATTACGGTAGTGGAAATGTTTAGACAAGCTCAAATTGTTAATGGTCGTGTATTTGAACCATTTGTGCTATATCTTGAGGCAGCCTTTATTTATTTACTGTTCTGTAGTGTTGTTTCTTTGATTCAAATGTTTGTTGAAAAGAAATTGAATTTCTATGGGGGTGTCAAATGATTGAAATAAAAAACTTACATAAGAAATTTGATGATAATGAGGTTTTAAGGGGCATTAACTTTAAGGTGAATGAAGGTGATGTTATTGCGATACTTGGTAAAAGTGGCAGTGGTAAAACAACAATTCTTAGGTGTCTTAATTTTCTTACAAATGCAGATGAGGGGACTTTACTGTTTGATGATAAGGAATATGATTTAAAACATATTTCTAAAAAAGATATTTCAAATATTCGTAAAAAGACAGGCTTTGTGTTTCAAAACTATAACTTGTTTTTAAATAAAACAGTTTTAGAAAATGTAACTGAAGGTTTAATAGTGGCAAGAGGCATAAATAAACAAGAGGCTAATAAGATTGCTTTGGAGGCTTTAAATAAAGTTGGTATGGCTGATAAGGCTAGCCAATATCCAATTAGTTTATCAGGTGGGCAACAACAACGTGTATCGATTGCCAGGGCTTTGGCTTATAAGCCTGAAGTTATTTATTTTGATGAGCCAACTAGTGCTTTAGATCCTGAGCTTATTAATGAGGTATTAAGCGTTATGAGGGATTTAGCCAATGAAAAGGTTACGATGATTGTGGTAACTCATGAAATGTCTTTTGCGAAGAATGTATCTAATAGAGTTTTATTTGTTGAAAATGGAATGATACTAGAGGACTTGGATTCTAAGACGTTCTTTGAAAATCCAAAGAATGATAGAATAAAACAATTTATTAAAAACATAAATGAAAGGATATAAGATGAAAAAAATATTTTATGTATTATTAGCTTTATTACTATTAGTAGGCTGTAGTAGTTCTGCAAGTCAAACAACAACTGAAGATAAGGATTTGCTTGCACAAATCAAAGAAAAAGGTGTAATGACAGTGGCTACAGAAGGTGATTGGTCTCCATATACTTATCATGATGAAGTAAGTAATGAACTAGTTGGTTTTGATGTTGAATTAGCGAAGATGATAGCTGATAAATTAGGCGTTGAGGTTGAATATAAGGAAACAGATTGGGATTCAATTTTAGCAGGTGTTCAATCAGGTACTTTTGATTTAGGTATCAATGGCATTACTTATTCAGATAAAAGAGCTGAATCTTTTAATTTCTCAAATCCTTATTTATATGATCAAACAGTATTAATTGTTCTAGAAGATAATACTGATATTAATTCGTTTGAAGATATAGCTGGTAAGATAAATACTAACTCACCTGGTTCAAGTTATGCTGAAATGGCTGAGGAATATGGGGCAACTAATTCATATATCACAACTTTTTCTGATACTATTCAACTTCTAACTAGAGGTGATGCTGATTGTACAATTAATTCTTTATCTGTATATAACGACTATATTAGAGAAAAGGGTGATGATGCAGGCATTAAGATTGTTGATAAGACTGAGCCAGAAAAAACTGTTATCGCTTCTAAGAAAGATGATAGTACAAATACTTTAATTGAAGAAATCAATAAGATTTTAGATGAACTTAGAGAAGATGGATCTTTAGCTGAGTTATCTAACAAATATTTTGGCTATGATGCAACGGTTGTAAGCGAATAATTTATTGGTAATAGCGCTTTATTTATGATAATATATTAAAGCGAACTTTCTTTAGACAAAAAGTCTAAGGCGTGAAGGAGGAAAGAAATGAGAGAAGGTATTCATCCAGACTACCATAAGGTTAAGGTAGTTTGTGCAGGCTGTGGTGCCGAATTTGAATCTAGTTCAACTGTTAAGGGTGATGTAATTAAGGTTGATACTTGTTCAAAATGTCATCCATTCTATACTGGTAGACAAAGATTTACAGCTGCTGCTGGTAGAATTGAAAAATTCAATAAGAAATATGGTACAAAATAGTAAGGTTAAATCCTTACTTTTTTGTGGCATAATGATGTAGGAAAAGGAGCACTTTTATGTATCAAAGATATGCTGATGGTTGGTTAGAAACTATTTCTGGCTGCATGTTTGCGGGCAAAACAGAAGAATTAATTAGAAGAGTTAAGGTTTTAGAATTCGCTCATAAAAAGATTCAAGTTTTTAAGCCAGTTATTGATAATCGTTATTCAAATACCAAAGTTGTTTCACATGCTGGTTCTAATGTAGAAAGCATTGTTGTATCTAAGTCACAAGAGATTTTAGAATTAACAGAAGCTGATACAGAAGTTGTGGCAATTGATGAGGTACAGTTTTTTGACGATAGAGTTGCGGATGTTTGTGATGTTTTGGCAAATCGTGGTATTAGAGTAATGGTGGCAGGTCTTGATACTGATTTTAGAGGTGAGCCTTTTGGTCCAATGCCTAAGTTAATGGCAGAGGCTGAGTTTGTTACTAAGCTTACTGCTGTATGTAATAAGTGTGGTGCTCCTGCAACAAGAACTCAAAGAATTATTAATGGTAAGCCTGCTAAATATAAAGATCCAATTGTTTTAGTTGGTGCAGCTGAAAGTTATGAGGCAAGATGTAGAAAGTGCCATGAAGTTATTGGCAAACCAGAGCCAGAGGTGTATTAATATATGGACGCAAAGATTGTTAAACTTGAAAGTATTGAAAAGCGTTTTCTAGAAATCGGTGAAGAAATGCTTAAGGATGAGGTTGTTTCTAATGTTAAGGCTTTTACTAAGCTTTCTAAGGAACAAGCTACTTTAAAGGGTGCTTATGATGCTTATCAAGAATATAAAAAATTAAATAGTGATATTGAAGGCGCTAAGGAAATGCTTCTTGATTCAGATGCTGAAATCAAGGAAATGGCAGAAATTGAATTAGCTGATGCAACTGAAAAGCTTGAAAAGCTAAATGAACATATAAATGAATTATTACTTCCTCGTGATCCTGAAGATGCTTATGATTGTCTTGTTGAAATAAGAGGCGCAGCAGGTGGTGATGAAGGTAATATTTTTGCGGGTGATTTATATAGAATGTATAACTATTATGCTGCAAATATGGGCTTTAAAACAGAAGTTATGGAATCTAGTGAATCAGAAGCTGGTGGCTATGCTTTAATTAGTTTCTCTGTTAAAGGTCAAGATGCTTATCGTCATTTTAAATTTGAATCAGGGGCGCATCGAGTTCAAAGAGTTCCAAAGACTGAAACTCAAGGTAGAGTTCATACTTCTACTGCTACTGTTTTTGTTTTGCCTGATGTAGAAGATGAAGATGTTGAAATTCCAGATAGTGATTTAGAAATTGAAACTCATAGAGCCAGTGGTGCAGGTGGTCAACATATCAACAAGACTGATAGTGCTGTTAGAATTGTGCATAAGCCTACAGGTATTACGGTAAATTGCCAAGATGGTAGAAACCAATTGGCTAATAAGGAAACAGCTTTAAGAATTATTAAGGCTAGAGTTTATAATTTCTACAAGGAACAAAAAGAAAAAGAAGCTGGCGAGGCTAGAAAAAGCAAGATTGGTACAGGCGATAGAAGTGAGAAAATTAGAACTTACAACTATCCACAAAATAGAGTAACTGATCACAGGATCGGTCTAACTATTAATCAATTAGATAGAATCATGGAAGGTAAGCTTGATGATATTATCAATGCGCTTATCAAGAATGAGGAACAGGAAAAGCTTTTGCATGAGCAGTTATAATGATTTATTAAATGAATATAAGAAGGTCTTTAATGATAAGGAAACATTAAGGGCTTTTCTTTTTGAATTATGTAATGAATATGATATCAACCTTTATATGGAAAAAGATAATGAGGCTGATATAAGGGTAGAAAAACGTTTTATTGAAGGCGTTGATAAACTAGTTAAGAATGAACCATTAAATTATGTGCTTGGTTATTCTTATTTTTATGGCTATAAGTTTTTAGTTAATGAAAATGTTTTGATACCAAGATTTGAAACCGAAGAGCTTGTGGGTTTGGTTTTATCTAAGTATGATGAATATTTTAAGGGTCAAAAGATTAATTTGGCAGATGTTGGAACAGGTAGTGGGGCTATCGCTATTTCTTTAAAAAAGGAAGAGCCTAATCTTAATGTATATGCCAGTGATATTTCTTTAGAGGCATTAAATGTAGCTAAGGAAAACGCGTCTAATAACGATGCTGATGTCACTTTTTATCAAGGGTCGATGCTTAAGCCTTTAATTGAAAACGATATTAAGCTAGATATTCTTGTTTCTAATCCACCTTATATTAAACAAGATGAAGTCTTAGATCCAAGTGTCAAAGACTATGAACCACATGTTGCCTTGTTTGGTGGTAATGATGGTTTAAAGTTTTATCGTATGATATTTGAAGATGCATCTAAGGTTTTAAAAGAAAAATCTATGTTGTTTTTTGAGATGGGTTATGACCAAAAAGAAAATCTTACTGCTTTGGCAAGGGAATACTTTAGTAATGGCCATATTGAGGTTATAAAAGATATAAACAAAAAAGATAGAATGTTATTTATAAGTTTATTATAATAATTGCGTGTTAAAAGGAGAAAAAAAGAAATGAATATTTCACCACTTCAAAAATTTAGACTAGAATATAGTCCAAAGCTTCCAGGTATGTTAAGACATGGAATTAATGAAATTTCTGTAAAAGAAGGAGAAGAAACAACTTCTGTTGCAGATCAAGACAAGATTAAGGCTTTGTTCCCTAATACTTATGGTAAAAAGGAAATTACTTTCATAAAGGGTACAAATACTTCTGTCGCTAAAAAACAAGTTGTAGGCGTTATTTTATCTGGTGGTCAAGCACCTGGAGGTCATAATGTTGTTTGTGGCTTATATGATGCTTTAAAGGCTACTAATAGTGAAAATGTATTATATGGTTTCAAGAATGGTCCTAGTGGCTTACTTGATGATGATTATCTAGTGTTTGATGATGAATATATCAATCAATATAGAAACACTGGTGGTTTTGATATCATTGGTTCTGGTAGAACAAAGCTAGAAACAGAAGAACAATTCGCTGTTGCGGCTGAAGTTTGTAAGAAACACGGAATTACTGCTATTGTAATTATTGGTGGCGATGATTCTAACACCAATGCTGCTGTATTAGCGGAATATTTTGCAGCTCATAACACAGGTGTACAAGTTATTGGTTGTCCTAAGACTATCGATGGCGACCTTAAGAATGAAGATATTGAATGTTCGTTTGGTTTTGATACTGCTACTAAGACTTATTCTGAATTAATCGGTAATATTGAAAGAGATGCAAACAGTGCTAAGAAATATTGGCATTTTATTAAGGTAATGGGTAGAAGTGCATCTCATGTTGCCTTAGAATGTGCTCTAGAAACTCAACCAAATGTATGTCTAATTTCTGAAGAAGTTGCAGCTAAGAAGTTATCTTTATCTACAATTGCTGATTATATTGCAGATTCTGTAAATGATAGAGCTAATAATGGTATGAACTTTGGTGTTTGTATCATTCCTGAAGGTGTAGTTGAATTTGTTCCTGAATTTGGTGCATTAATCAAAGAAATCAATGAGCTATTAGCTGGCGAAAAGGCTATCGCTTTCAATAATTTAAGTTCTTGGAAAGAAAAATATGCTTTCATTGAAAATGGTTTAAGCAAGGAAGCAATGGAGGTATTCGCTATTCTTCCTGAAAATATTCAACAACAATTATTCTTAGAAAGAGATCCACATGGTAATGTTCAAGTTTCTTTAATTGAATCTGAAAAGTTATTCTCAGCATTAGTTAAGAATAAACTAGAAGAAAGAAGAAAAGCTGGTACTTATAATGGTAAGTTTAATGCTTTACATCATTTCTTTGGTTATGAAGGTAGATGTGCTTTCCCTTCTAACTTCGATGCGGATTATTGTTACTCATTAGGTTATAACGCATTCATGTTAATTCAATATGGTTATAATGGTTACTTATCAAAAGTATCTAATCTATCTAAACCTGCTGAAGAATGGGTTGCAGGTGGTATGCCTATCACTAAGATGATGAATATGGAAAGAAGACATGGTGAAGATAAGCCTGTTATCAAGAAGGCTCTTGTAGAACTTGATGGCAAACCATTTAAATATTTTGAAGCACATAGAGATGCATGGGCTAAGGAAACTGCTTATACTTATCCTGGTGCTATTCAATACTATGGTCCAAGTGAGGTTTGTGATTTAACAACTAGAACTTTAGCTTTAGAAAAAGGTGAATAATTAAAAGACCGTCCTTAATTGGACGGTTTTATTATGGATTATTCATTTAATCGTGTTATAAATTGTAAAACAGTTGCTCGTCTTTTAACGTTATAGTATTAATATGCTACAGATTATCATAGTGTGTCCACATTCTAATAATATGTATTTCATGTTTTTCTTCATTAACTTCATATACTATTCTGTGCTGTCTGTTAATTCTTCTAGAATATAATCCTGTTAAATCACCAAGTAGTTTTTCGTATGATGGAGGATAACAAAATGGATCTTTAATCATTAAAGCTATAATATTTTTGCAATTTTTATCTAAACCAGAACTTTTTAATTTAACTTTATCTTTTTCGGCTTGTTTAGAAAATTTAATTAAATAATTACCACTCTTCATCAGGATTAAATTCCTTAGCTTGATCCCAATTTTCGGTTTCTCTAATGTTGTTTATGTTGTCTACGAAGCCTGGTATGCTGGATAAATATAGAGTCTCTTCAATATTATTC
>CAVBAX010000073.1:0-7690 GCA_963593105.1 Candidatus Methanomethylophilaceae archaeon
GATTCTTCCGCAAATATGGCACTTTAAAGCATTTATGTCCTTATGGTAGTTAAGCGGGCTATCGCAATCTTGACACATTAAAGTAGTACCGCAATCACCACATTTAACAATTGGTGAATAACCTCTTCTGTTTAATAAAATAATAGCTTGTTTATGTTTATTTAAAGTATTTTCTAATTCATTTTTTAAGCGCTTAGTAATGATATAAGAACTATGATTTTTAGTTTCCTTGATTAAATCAACTATTTCAATTTCTGGCAAACAATTATTAATTCTTTTTTCAAGCTTTAAAAATTCATATTCGCCCTTTAAAGCTCTAGTATAGGCATCTAAAGATGGTGTACCACTTGCTAGTAATACTTTAGCATTAAAATCCAAAGCTCTTTTAATAGCTACGTTTTTAGTATTGTAACAAGGAGTATTATCTTGTTTGTAAGAGCCATCATGTTCTTCATCGATGATGATTAAACCTAAATTATTAAATGGTAAAAAGATAGAAGAACGAGTACCAACTACAATCTTTACTTCACCATTTTTAACCCTTTTATATTGTAAGTACCTTTGATTATCACTTAATCCTGAATGATAAAATATTACATCATTAAAACGTTCTTTTACTCTATTTATCATTTGTGGCGTTAAAGAAATTTCGGGAACTAGTATCAATACTTCTTTGTTGTCTAATAAATATTTACGCGATAAATGTAAATATACTTCGGTTTTGCCAGCTCCAGTAACTCCATATAACAAGGAAACCAATTTATCAGAATTATTAAACTTGTCATATACAGTTTGTTGATCAATAGTTAACTTTTTAAAGTTGTCATTAATACACAAGCCATTCTCTTTATATTCTTTTTCTGTTTTATTAATGGTAATTAAACCTAAATCTTTTAATTTATTAAATATAGAAATCGATAATTTTCTTGCATCTTTAGCTAACATGCCATCTTGATATAAATCAAATATTTCTTTTTGTTTGGCAGTTAATTTAATATCGAAATTATTTTTATAAATAATTTCTTGTTTACTTGGTTCAATAAACTTTTTTGAAGTTTGTAAAACTTTAGGAAGCATGGTATTTAGACAACTTATAAATGGTGACAATGTAGTCTTAGAAAGCCACTTGGCAAGTTCATATTGATTGTTATCAATAATTGGAAAATCATCCAATACTTCTTTTATTTCAAGCAATTTATAGCCTACTTCTTTTTGATAAGCATCTAAATCAAATTCCTTACAATTTATCACAATAGCACTATTATTGCTGTGATTAAAAATAATAGACACTCTTTTAAAAGGTTCTATATATTCTTTGGAATAATAAGAAAAAAGCCTATCTACATATAGTGATGAATTTCTAATATAAACTTGACATAAGTACATAAGGCTATTATATCTTATTATTTGAATTTAATATGAATTATACAAACTTCCGCAATGGTACCAACACGCATATTTGGACCAAATAAACCAAGGCCTGATGTTGTTATGCCATGAAAAGTATCATCAACATAAAGACCACAAGGATTGGTCCAAATAATATCTGTAGCAATCTTTGTAGGCCAAAGTTGACCATCATGGGTATGACCAGCCATCATTAAATCAGTCCCAATAGCAGCTAATTCTTCATATTCTCTAGGCTCATGATCAAGTATCAATAAAGGCTTGCTAGAATCAATCTCTTCAGCTATTTCTTCAGCTGATTTCCTACTTGTATTGCCTAAATTTGGTCTTTCTTCATCAGCCCTACCGTATAGATTAACAGAATCATTTATAATGACATTTTCATCATATAAAAGTTTCATATTAGATCTTTCAATAAAATCCAGCATTTCATCTGATGCAACCTTACCACTAATATCATCATCATTGAAAGTAAAGCCACAAAGAATTGGTTCCTCTACATCATGGTTGCCAAGTACTGCATACATGCCATATTTAGACTTTATTTGATTAAATAGTTCTATTAACTTTTCTGGATTTTCAATCGCACTATATTGATTATCAAATATATCTCCAGCAACTGCAACAATATCTACATCATAACTATTTATAATATCGACTGCTTGTTTTAAATGATATTCACCAATGTTATAGCCAAATTGGGGATCACCAAATAACGCAATCGTCATTTCTTGAAAGTTACCACCATCCTTATCAATTTCAATTGTATACTCAGTAGTTCTTACAATCTTTGCGTTGATAATGCCATATGCTGATACAGCGATTGTTCCTAAAATAATGATGATTGTACAAATAAAACGTGCCTTGAAATCATTATATTTATCTTTCTTAAGCTTAGAATATATCCATCTAATAAAATCCACTACCGCAACAAATAATATTAAATATAAACTTATACCCAACCAATAAGAACCAATTTGGGAAAGTGGTCTTTTTAAAGAAGAAGTCTCAGGTAACAAAAACGCAATGCCAATAATTAAAGTTAGAATAAACGTAGACCATGAAAAATGTTTTAGCCAAAAATCTAATCTTTTATTTTTAATATTTAAAGCACTTACAAATTTATACCATCTACGACATACCCAATAGATAATCGCTAAATAAAAAGGTGACAAAATTAAAGCTAACATATATCCTCATTTCTAAATACTATTGCCTCACTTGTAATGCCTTCACCCATATTTGGATGTTTCTTTGAATAAATCAAATCAGACACAAAGCATACAACCAATAACGTACAAACAATTGTTAAAATTTTAGGTTTTACTTTGCGTAATTTGTTGTCAATCAACGGTGCTAAAAAATATACCGCAACGCAACCTCCAAGTCCAAACACTAGTAAGCCTTCAGCACAAATTCTACCATTTAAATTTATAAAATAGCCTGAATAATCCCACCAACGCATACCATCATGAGTAAGCTCTAAAAAAACACTAGTATAATATTCTACAAAACCACTAAGTACAACCGCTGAAGTAAATTGGGCGACAACCGACTTTCTAAAACGATATAGCACCACAAGAATCAATAGTATTCCTGAACCATATACTGGAAGCCATGGTCCTTTTAAAACACCACGATTTACAAACGTACCATTATTTAGGATATGTAACATAACCTCCCATAGCCAACCAATAAAAGACAAAGAGAAAAACATGATAATTAAAGTTGTAAGACTATATTGCCTATTAGCTAGAGTAATGGTATCTTTTTTAGCTTTTTCGCTTATGTGTTGTTTTGTTAATTTATCAGGATAAGTTTCCCTTTTAAAAACTTCATCATAATGAATAGCTAAAGCTTCATCAAATAAAGCTTTGTTGTATTGATTAGACTTTTCATCATATTTAAGTACCACACCAAGATTTTTCGCAAAAAAACCTTCTAACTTTCCATATATTGGAAAGTTAGGTTTAAGATTTTTAACTTTTTCTAAGTCAGGATAAGCATCTTTTAAAGTCTTGTCATTTGCAAACTTAAATAAGTATTCATCATTTAAATATTCATAACCTTCAATCTTATTAGAAATAGCCAAGTCTCTTAAATAAGCATAGTATTCTACATTGAAACATTCTAAATAGGGATTTGAAAATAAAACACCACTTACACCAAGTGTTAAACCATCAAGTAGCCACCAACCAATAAAGGTAATCATATACTTACAATATTCCCACTTATGACCATCCATCATCTTTCTTGATAATTTAATCGCATCACTTGATTTGATACTTGGATTTTCCGCCACAATATAGGGAACCATTGCATAAGAAAAACTTTTAATAATGCCACCAATTATTGTTAGATACCATAAATATAGATAAATTTCCATTCTAAAAATACACCAGGCTGCATTAAACCATTTATGGCATTTAAAGATATATAAAAAACGGTTAGACTTAACCTTATCATATTGATAACCTTCTAGATAAATTCTTCTAAAGACCACCTTATAGGCATCTCTTATAAAAATAGCGAAAAGTGATAAAAAAATGGCCGCAATAACAACCGTAATAGATGCAAAAATATCACCGCCCTTTTTAATTAAAGTAGATATAGCCTTATAAATAATCACAAAAAAAGAACCCGTAGTAGCATTTTTTGTAATGCCAGCAAGTACACCATTACTATGACCTAATTCAAGCGGACCAAGATAGGTGTCAACCACTACCTTATTGTCAATAGTTTCTTGCCCCTTTTCAAGCCCCCCAAAGACTAAATCAGATACTACACTAGAGTCTTGATCAAAAGCACTTAATTCATCACTTTTGATAAAAGAAGTTGATTCAGCATATTCAGCTCCAATAAAGGAAGCTATCAAACAAGCAATCACAAAAATAACATAATGTTTCTTTAATTTTTGTTTAGCTTTTTTCTTTGCGCCTTTTCTATCAAACATATTCTCTCCCCTAAACCCAATAATTATATAAAAAATTGGTTGACTTTTGCATCAACCAATAGAACCCTTCATATTAATCTTTAATAATTGATTAAGTTCAACCGCATATTCCATAGGAAGCTCCTTAGTAAACGGTTCAATGAAACCTAAAATTATCATTTGAGTAGCCTCTTCTAAGGAAAGACCACGTGACATCAAATAGAACAATTGTTCCTCACTAATCTTAGATACTGTAGCCTCATGTTCTATCGTACTAGAATTGTTGGAAACAATATTTGTTGGAATAGTATCAGAACTTGATTGATCATCTAAAATCAAAGTATCACATTCTACCTTGGCCTTAGAATTTGTAGCATTAACCCCCATTACAACCTTTCCTCGATAGTTGACCTTGCCACCTACTCTACATAGCGACTTAGAAACAATAGTACTAGAAGTATTTGGAGCTAAATGAATCATCTTGGCACCGGCATCTTGAAATTGTTCATGTGAGGCAACAGCAATTGAAATACACACACCCTTAGCATTAGGACCATTTAAGACACAACATGGATATTTCATATTTAGATGAGAACCAATATTTCCATCAATCCATTCCATAACTCCGTTTTCTTCAACAAGTGTTCTTTTTGTAACAAGATTCAAAATATTACTAGACCAGTTTTGAACAGTAGAATAACGACATTTAGCATTCTTTTTTACAATTATTTCAACAGTTGCAGCATGTAAAGAATCATTAGAATACTTAGGTGCCGTACAACCTTCTACATAATGAAGATCACTGCCCTCATCGCAAATAATCAAGGTTCTTTCAAATTGTCCCATTAGCTCAGAATTTATTCTAAAATAAGATTGTAAAGGCTTATCTAACTTAACTCCTTTCGGCACATAAATAAACGAACCTCCAGACCATACCGCAGCATTTAAGGCAGCAAACTTATTATCAGCATATGAGACAACTGTTCCAAAATATTCTTTAAATAAATCTGGATATTTTTTTAAAGCTGTATCAGTATCATAGAAAATTACACCCTTTTCTTCTACTTCTTTAAGCATGTTATGATAAACAACTTCTGATTCATATTGAGTTGAAACACCAGCTAAGAACTTTTGTTCAGCCTCAGGAATCTTTAGTTTTTCAAAAGTGTTTTTAATAGTTTCAGGTACTTGTTCCCAATCCTTTTCAACTTTTTTACTTGGTTTAATATAATAAGTAAAATCATTGAAATTAATATCGCTTAAATCAGGTCCAAAAGAAGGCAAAGGCATTTCTATAAACTTATGGTAAGCCTTAAGACGATATTCTAACATCCATTCAGGTTCATTTTTAGTTTTAGATATCGCCCTAATAACATCTTCATTTAAGCCTTTGCTAGTTTTAAAGATAGAAACATCTTCATCTTTAAAATCATAAGCATATTCTTCTTGGTTTTTAATAATATCTTGATTACTCATAATTGTCTATTAACTCTTCCATGGCTTTGATGCCAATAGTTCCACATTTTATACGATTAGCTTGCTTAGATAAGGTATCGAAAGCATTAGCTTCTTCAAGTATTTGATCATCATAACTTTCTTCATTGATCATCTTTTTGTATTCACTAATAATATGTTTTGCATCTTCAACAGACTTACCTTTAATCAAAGTAGACATAATTGAAGTAGACGCAAAACAAATTGTACAACCTACACCATCAAATCTAACATCTTTGATAACATTATCTTCAATCAACATTTGAACCTTTATATCATCAATACAAGAATCAGATGCATTATGTACCATATGATATCTTTCATCATCAACAAGGCCTTTATTACGAGGATTTTGGTAATGATCTAAAAGTATTTCTCTTTTTAAAAATTCATCCATCATATAATAGCTCCTATACATTTTTCAATTGTACATTCTTTAATAACATCAATAAATCTATCGATTTCTTCTGTTGTGTTATATAAATACATACTAGCCCTAATACTTTGATCATTACCGGTTATATTATGCAAAATCTTAGCGCAATGATTGCCAGTTCTTACTGCAATATTATTCTTATTTAAATAAGAACCAACATCTTGAGCAAATATTCCTTTTATATTAAATGAACAAATAGCAACATCAGCCTTAGGATTATATACTTGAACATTATCTAGTTTAGTGATTTTATCCATCATATATTTAATTAAATAATTATCATATTGTTCAATCACATCCATGCCAATATTAGACAAATAATCAATAGCACTAGATAGACCAAGTACGCCCTCAATATTTGGTGTACCTGCTTCAAATACTTCTGGCACTTCCTTTAAAATAACTTGGCCATCTGAATTAAATCTTGCATTAGCGCCTCCTCCATAAAAAATAGGAGACATCGTATTCAATAATTCATATTTTCCATATAAAATGCCAACACCACTTGGGCCTAACATCTTATGGGCTGAAAAAGATAAAAAGTCCAAATCTAAATCTTTGACATCGACTTTAAGATGAGGTACACCTTGAGCTCCATCAACAAGTACTAAAGCTTTATTTTTATGGGCAATATCACATATTTGTTTAATAGGATTTTTATAACCCAAAACATTTGAAACATAAGTAATAACCACCATCTTAACACTAGTATCAAAGCACTTAATAAAGTTATCAATATTAAAAGTCCCATCTTCATTTAAAGGAATATATTTAATATTCAATTCCTTTTCTTTAGCAATTTTAAATAAAGGCAAGATACTAGAAGCATGTTCTAGGTAAGTGGTTAAAATTGTATCGCCTTTTTTAAGCAAGTGACTCATTCCATAAATAACTGTATTTAAGCTATCTGTTGCTCCACTTGTAAAAATTATTTCTTCACTTCTTTTAGCATTTAAAAACTTAGCAACTTTCTTACGAGTATTATCATATTTTAAAGATACATTATAAGAAAGATCATAGTCACCTCTATGAATATTACAAGTTTCATGTTCATAAAAGTTTGATACGGTATCTATAACACATTTTGGCTTAAATGTAGTAGCTCCTGAATCCATATAAATTAGTTCAGGATTATTGGCGATAATTGGAAAATCTTTTCTTACATCGTACATACACTTTCCACCTTTTTATCCGCTATTTCTTTTAAAGATTGTCCATCTTCAAATTGATTATAGAAATCTATTGAAGGCATTAAATAGCTAAACAACAATAAACTAAGAGCTGCTTTATTATCTAAACCTCTTGAATTCATATAGAACAAAACATCTTCATCAATTGTTCCACAAGATAGAGAATGTGATGCTTCCACATCGTTTTCATCTATTAATAACACTGGTTCAACTTTGCATTGTTTAGGTTTT
>CAVBAX010000074.1:0-7680 GCA_963593105.1 Candidatus Methanomethylophilaceae archaeon
GGACTAGGCAGATTAGACATAGAACTTAAGCCATTAGTTAAAAATATTCCTGCTTTTATATTTGAAGTTAAGCATAGTTCTAATAAAAAAGAGGATTTAGATTTATTAGCTAATAAAGCTTTAAAACAAATAGATGATAAGAAATATGACAATGAATTAGTCAAAGAAGGTATTAATAATATTATAAAAATAGGCATTGCCTTTCGTGGTAAAGATGTCGTTATTAAAGAAAAATAAAATAATTTAAAAATTTATGTTTCCTTTAAGTACACTTTAGGTTCGCCTTTTACTATATAGGTGTAAGGAGGAAAGATACATGAAAAAATTATTAAGTATTCTTTCAATTATATTTTTAACTTTAAGTTTAGTTGCTTGTAAAAAGACAAGCAATGAAGATGGAACATATACTGGTAAGATAAGTTCTATTGATGAAAATTCATTGACCTTAGCTTTAGGTGAACTATCTGAAGAAGAGATGGGACAAGGTGGTCCTGGTGGTAGTGGTGATACAAATGGTAGTGCACCTCAAAAGTCAGATGAAACATCTGATAATAACTCATCAGAAAGTGATGATGGCCAACAAAGTGCACCAACTGATATGCCAAGTGGCGGCAATAATCAAGGTGGCCCTGGTAATAATGATGGTGGTACACCACCTGAAAAACCAGATGGTGATACTTCAAGTGATAATGCGCCAACTGATATGCCAAGTGACGACAATAATCAAGGCGGTCCTAGTGGTAATGATGGTGGTACTCCTCCTGAAATGCCAAGTGGATCTAATGATGGCTCAGCTCCTGATATGAGTGGTGGTCAAGCTCCTGGCGCTATGAGCAGATATACATTTACCGAAAATGGCGAAACTGTTACTTTAACATTAACGTTTAACGATGATTTAAGTGATACTATTTCTTCATTAAGTGTAGATGATGTAGTTACAATTGTTGTAGAAGATGGAACTATTACAAGTGTAGAAGTAACTGAAATAAATGATGGTGACTTCAAACCTGGTGATATGAATGGTAACAGTGGTACAGTAGATCAAGGTACTAGTGCTAATACAGTTGATAGCGATGTTGATGGTGATACTTATACCTCTACTGGCGACAGTGAAAACGCATTAAGAGTAGATGGTTCTACAGTTACTTTAAGCAATATCACTGTTAATAAGGAAAGTGGTTCTGTAGATAGTCCTGAGAGTGGTGATTTCTATGGTATCAATGCTGCATTACTTGTAACAAATGGTGCTAATGTAACAATAAAAGGGGCAACTATTACAAGTTCTGCCCAATGTGGTAATGGTGTATTCTCATATGGTACAGGTACTATAGTTAATATTTCTGATTCTACTATTACTACTACTGCAGATAATTCTGGTGGTATTCAAACTACAGGTGGAGGTACAACTAATGCGTCTAATTTAACTGTTAACACAAGTGGCGATTCAAGTGCGGCAATTAGATCTGATAGAGGCGGTGGTACTGTTAATGTAAGTGGTGGTACTTATACTTCTAATGGTTATAATTCTCCTGCTGTTTATTCAACTGCTGATATAACTGTAAGTGATGCAACTTTAACCGCTAATAATTCTGAGGCTCTTGTTATTGAGGGTGAAAATACTATTGATTTAACAAATTGTATTGTATATGGCAATATGTCAGATGATAAAGGTACAAGTAGCTACAACAATGTTCACAATGTCATGATTTATCAATCAATGTCAGGTGATGCTGAAGTAGGTGAAGCTACATTTAAGATGAGTGGTGGCAGTCTTACTTCAAACAATGGTGATATGATTTATGTTACCAATACTGATGCAACTATTACATTAGATAATGTAACTTTGGTAAATAAAGATAGTGATGCTTATCTATTAAGAGTTGTTGGTAATAGCAAGTGGGGTAATACTGGTGCTAATGGAGCTAATGTTATCTTTACATGTACTAATCAAGACTTAGATGGTGATATTTTAGTTGATACTATTTCTACTTTAAAGATGACTTTATCTAGTAAGTCTGTATTTACTGGTACTATTAATATCACAGAAAATACAAACGCAACAAGTACTGTAGATGATAATGTAACAGTTACTATTGAAGAAGGTTCTACTTGGAATTTAACTGGTAACTGTACAATTTCTACATTAATTAATTCTGGTACTATTAACTATAATGGTTATAGTATTACACTTGCTGATGGTACAGTATTAAGCGATTAATATATACTTTATTCAAAGGCTTAGTTCTTAATTGAACTGGGCTTTTTTTAATTAATTGCACCTTTTTGACCCTTTTTAAAGTAATTAATTGTACCTTTTAGATGTTTTTTAAGACAATTAATTGCACCTTTTTAGACTTTTCTCAATTAAAAAGGCTCATAATGAGCCTTAGTTATCTTAATCTTTCTTGTCTTGTTTCCAAAGTTCTTCGGCCTTAGGTTTCCAACAATTAGCGTAAGCTTCACATTTTCCACATAGGTGTTCTACTGATTCAGGAGCCTCAAGATCTGTTGATTTAGCACCTGTTTCCTTTACTAGTTTTGGAAGTATTTCAGGATTTTCCAACATTGGACAAGGTCTTAAGTGATTTTCATTAAATGGTTGTCCCTTACGATATGCCTTAAATAGAGGTTGTTTTAAACAATCAATAAATGACATGTCATGAATATTTGCACCAGAATAGTGGATAAATACACATGGTTCTACATCGCCTGCTGCATTGATATGACAATAAATTCTACCACCTGCGATACATCCTTGTGTAAATTCGCCATCATTTTGGAAGTCAATCGCAAAGATTTCTTTGCCACCTGTTAGACCTCTGATTTCTCTTACTCTATTTTTCATATATTCTCTTTGTTCAGGATTAAGAAGTAAATCGGTTGAAGCATTCATGCCTACTGGCATATAGTGGAAGTACCATGCGAAGTAGCAACCTTTATCAATAATCATATCTAAAAATTCATCACTTGTTACTACTTTATAGTTGGCTGATGTGTAACAAATGCTTACGCCAAATGGAATTTTGTTTTTCTTTAATAAGTCCATGGCATCCATTACTTTTTGGAAATGACCATTACCACGTCTACCATCATTAGCTTCTTCAAAACCTTCTACAGAAATTGAGACAATGAAGTTGCCTACTCTTTTCATTTCATCACAGAATTCTTGATCAATTAAGGTACCATTTGTAAAGGCATGGAAGGCTATATCTCTATGTTTTTCACATAGTTTGATAATGTCTTTTTTTCTTACAAGTGGTTCACCACCAGTAAATAAACAAGCATGTGTTCCATATTCTTTAGCTTCGCTTAATACTTTATCCATGTCTTCATAAGATAGGTTTTGTTTATAACCATATTCAGCTGCCCAACAACCGGTACAATGCATATTACATGCACTTGTTGGATCCATTAGAATTAGCCAAGGAATATTTACATCCATTTTATTTGCGACTTCTTGCGATTTTTGATAACCTCTAAAGCCACCTTCATAAGCCGCATTTAATAAAAATGTTTTTAAGAAATAAGGATCTGAATTTTTAACTAGTCTATTGAAATAGTGTGCCCATTTTCCATCTTTATCTTTTGTAAGAGAATGGAGCATTTCAAATGATTCATCTTTCCATGTTCCTTTTAAAATGAATTCCATCTTAGAAAATAAAGAATCGATTGAATCCATTACATCGCCTTGCTGGCCATCTTTAATTACTTTATCAAGAACAGCTTCAAAGGCTTTTCTTTCGATTGCGTGTTCTATTTTATTCATATAATCTTTCCTCCTTCTTCATCTTAAGTCTTTGAATTTTTTTAAGAAATTGAGGAAAAAAATAGCTTACACAAATTTGGATAAATGTTAGTTTTTGTCCAAAAATCTTATTATGTTCTAGTATCTAAATATTTGATAAAATATAGACATAGATAAATTTTATTAATAATAAAAGGGGAATAATATGGCTAGAAAAAAAGCGGAATTAAGCAACATGGATTTAAATCCTGTTGCAGAAGAAACTGAAAAGGAAAAGAAAGTGACTAGAAAAAAAGCTATCACAAAAGATGAGACTAAGGTTGAGACTTCTGTTAAGCAAAAATCTAGAAGAACTACTAAAAAGGCTTCTACTTTTGATGATTTAAGTACTATACAAGAAGAAAAACCTAAAAAAACAACTAGAAAAAAGACTAGTACAAAACAAGTGGTAGATAAGATTATTGAAGAAAACTATAAAGAAGTAGTAAATGATGGTAAACGTCGTTCAATTGCCTTTATTGGTTCTGAATGTTATCCATTTGTAAAAACAGGTGGACTTGGCGATGTGATGCATGCTTTAGCTAAAGAATTAACTAAGAAAAATTGTGATGTTAAGGTAATTGTACCTAGATATAAGTGTATTGATTATAAGTGGCAAGAAAAGATGGTCTATAAGGGATCATTCTATATGGATCTTACAAGTGATGGCACTAATTATTATGTTGGTATCATGGAATATGTAAGTGATGGTGTTGTTTATGATTTCATTGACAATGAAGAATTTTTTACAAGTGGCAATCCATATACTTCAATTATTGGTGATATTCCTAAATATTGTTATTTCGCAAAAGCTGCCTTAGCTGCCCTTAATTATATGAATTGGGTTCCAAACATTATACATTGTCATGATTGGCAAGCAGGACTAGTTCCAGTATTTTTAAGAGAAATGTTTAAGGATTCTCTTGTTTCTAGTGCTAAGGTTGTATTTACAATTCATAATTTAAGATTCCAAGGTATTTTCAATATTGATACTTTTAGATATTGGACAAATTTACCATATGAAGTATTAAGTAATGATGTTATAAGATGCGGTAGAGATGATGTAAATATGCTTAAGGCTGGTATTTCTTACTCAGATGCAGTTACAACCGTAAGTGAAACATACGCAAACGAGATTCAAACTAGTATGTATGGTGAACAACTTGATGGTCATCTAAGATATTATTCTTATAAGTTAAGAGGTATCGTTAATGGTATTGATTATGATATTTGGAATCCTAAAACCGATGAATTACTTGTCAATAAATATGATGTAAGTAATGCCCTAGAGGCGAAACGTTTAAATAAACTGGCTTTACAAGAAGAATTAGGGCTTGTAAAAGATGATGGTAAGATAGTAATTGGTTTAATTTCTCGTCTTACTGATCAAAAGGGCTTGGATTTGCTTAACGCTATTGTTTCCGATTTGATGGATGGCAATAGTGAAATTGTTGTCCTTGGTACAGGTGATCCATATTATGAAAGTTCATTTAGATATTATGAAGAAGTATATAAGGGTTACTTCTGCGCCAATATTATGTATGATGAGGCAAGAGCTCATAAGATTTATTCAGGATGTGATGTGCTTCTTGTTCCATCAGCCTTTGAACCATGTGGTTTAACTCAATTAATCGGCATGCATTATGGTGCTATTCCAATTGTTAGAGAAACAGGGGGTTTAAAAGACACAGTTGAACCATATAATGAATATGAAAATACTGGTAATGGATTTAGCTTTGATAGATATGATTCAGGATTATTGTTAGATTCGATTAATAGAGCTAAGGAATGTTTCTTTGTCCATAGAGATAACTTCAATTCAATGGTAATAAGGGATATGAATAAAGATGTATCTTGGTCAAGTAGTGCTTCAAAGTATAAGGATTTGTACTTAGAATTAACAAATTGGGACTAAATTGTAAAGGCTTACATCATTTATTAGCGCTTTATTAGCATTTTCCCCATAAAATATAACCCCTTTAGGCATACAATAAAGTACGTTGTCAAAGGGGTTTTTATATGAATATTATGTTATCTTTGTCAATCGCAATCCTAGCAGGCTTGCTAATGACAAGAGTTTTGAAAATTTTTAAACTACCAGCAGTTACGGCTTATTTAATTGCTGGAATAATTGTTGGACCATATGTATTAGGTCAATTAAATATTGAAGGAGTAGGCTTTTTAACGCTTGAAGAAGTAGAAAAATTATCTATTGTCTCAGATGTTGCCCTAGGCTTTATTGCTTTTTCGATTGGTAATGAGTTTAGACTTGAAGAATTAAAGTCGATTGGTAAACAAGCCTTTGTGATTGGTGTTGTGCAAGCTTTAGTTGCTGCATTACTTATTGATATAGCGCTTATTTCTATTGCGCTTGTTCATCCTGAAACATTAACAATTGCTCAAGCTATTACACTTGGTGCTATTGGTACGGCAACTGCTCCTGCTGCTACACTAATGGTTGTTAAACAATATAAGGCAAAAGGTAAACTAGTTGATTTATTACTTCCAATTGTTGCCCTAGATGATGCGGTAGGACTAGTGGTTTTTGCGATTTCTTTTGGTGTTGCTAAAGCATTAACATTAAATAGTTTTGATTTGGTATCTATTTTAGTTAATCCATTACTTGAAATTGTATTTTCTTTATTGCTTGGTGCTTTACTTGGTGCTTTATTAAACTGGCTTGAAAAGTTGTACAATTCAAATCACAATCGTTTAAATATTACTGTTGCCCTAGTATTTTTGGCTGTTGCCTTATCACAATTAAAGATTAACTTATTTGGCGATGAAATTGGCTTTTCATCTTTACTTGTATGTATGATGGCTGGTACAGTATTTTGTAATCTGTGTCCATTAAGTGCTGATATCATGGAAAAGATAGATAGATGGACCAATCCTTTATTTGCCTTGTTTTTTGTAATATCTGGTGCTGAACTAGAACTTGGTGTTCTTACTTCTATTAGTGCGGTTCTAGTAGGTCTTGTATATATTATTACTAGATCATTAGGTAAATATTTTGGCGCTTATTTTTCAGCTAAGGCTACAGGTTGTGATAAAGAAGTATATGATAACTTGGGTATTTGTTTATTGCCACAAGCTGGTGTAGCTTTAGGAATGTGTGTACAAGCTACGGCTTTAGGTGAACAAGGTGTATTAATTAGAAATATTACTTTACTTGCGATTTTAATTTATGAGCTTGTTGGACCACTATTAACTAAGCGTGCCCTTGAAAGAGCTCATAATATTAGTGAAATGCCAGAAGAAGTTAAAAATAGAAGAAAGAATAAATTATCTTTATTAAACTTGGTTCCTTTGTTTACAAAGAATAAATAATTGTTTAAGGATTTCTAAAAAGAAGTCCTTTTTTATACCAAAAAGGTGAGTTATCGCGTCAGTTTTTATAAAAATTACAATATCTGATGCGATAACTTATCTTTTTTTAATTAAATACGTTATAATTCATCTAAGGTAATGACTATGGAATTGTATAAAAGAGAAAAATATTTAAAGAAAATTAGACCGTTTTACAAAGCTGATGACTTGATTAAAGTTATCACTGGCGTTAGAAGATCTGGCAAAAGTAGTCTTATGTCTACAATATGTCAAGAACTACAAGTAATGGGTATAAAAGATGAACAAATTATCTATATCGATTTAGATAGTAAGAAAAACCGTAATATAAAAACTGCTACTGAATTAGAAAAGCTAATCGACGAATTAAGTCTTACCAATGATATAAAATATCTATTTATTGATGAAATTCAAAATGTTAATAATTTTGAAGAGGTGATTAATGGATATAGAACAGATGGGGGCTATTCTATTTTTATTACTGGATCTAATTCGTATTTATTAAGTGGTGAATTATCTACTAAGTTAACTGGTCGTTATGTTGAATT
>CAVBAX010000075.1:0-7612 GCA_963593105.1 Candidatus Methanomethylophilaceae archaeon
TGCCAATTGAGATTATTAATGATTTGAAGTCATATTTTTCTTCAATTGGTTTTTCTAATACTAGGCTTTATTTTAAAGTTAAGGATGATGAATTAAGTATAAAAGAAATCAATAGTTTTATTGGCTATTTTAAAGACAATACAAGTAATTTTAAAGATGCAGTTGTTTTAAAAAAAGATGATGGTTTTTCTTTGTCTTATTTAGATGAAGAAGCTTATGAAAAAGATTCAATGGCTATTGATGATTTAAGGTTTTTTTTCTTGGATTTAGGATACAAAAAAAGTATTGAAATGGAATTAAAACAAACAAAGGAAGCAGAAGTTGAAGTAAGAAAGCCATTACCTGTAACTGCAAGTGAAAAGCCAAAAGAAAATACTTATAATAATCAAAATACTAATGCGCCTAAGTTTAATAACTATAAAAGAAAAGCGGTTGAATATAAAGAAGTAATAATTGATGACTTGGAAGATGTTGCCTACAACATTAAATTAACAGCACAAATTTTTAAAACTGATGAACGTAAGACTAAAACAGGTATTACTATTCAAACTATTTATTTAAAAGATACTACTAATGCTTGTGTTGGTAAAATGATGGAGGGCAAACGTTTTTCTAAAGAAGATCTTGCTAATAATAAAGAGGGTAAGTGGCTTATTGCCTATGGCAATTATCAGTTCAATAATTTCTCTAATGATTATGAGCTTTCAATTGATGCGGTTGAATATATTGATGATCCCTTCCCTTTAAAAGATGAAGAGAATGAAAAAAGGGTAGAACTTCATGCTCATACTAAGCTTAGTGAAATGGATGGTGTTTCCTCGCCAACTGATTTAGTAAATACGGCCTATAAATATGGACATAGAGCTGTTGCGATAACTGATCATTTAGATTTACAAGGCTATCATGAAGCTTTTTTGGCTTATAAAGGTATAAAAAAAGGTGCTGATAAAGAAAAACCATTTGATTTTAAACTTTTATATGGTTGTGAAATGAATATGGTTTATCCTACTTTAAATATCGTTTATAACGCCAATGATGATTTATTGTCTGAACAAGAATATGTAGTATTCGACCTTGAAACAACTGGCCTTTGTAACAGATATGATAGGGTAATTGAATTTGGTGCAGTACTTATGTATAAGGGCCAAGTTAAAGAATATAAAGACTTTTTTGTAAAGGTACCTTTTAAGTTAAGTGAATTTACTAAAGGATTAACCAATATTAAAGATAGTGATGTAGAAAATGCTAGAACTTTTGAAGAATGTAAGGATGAAATTTTAGATTTTATAAAAGGTAGAGTATTGGTTGCTCATAATGCATCATTTGACTATAACTTTTTAAATGCTGAACTTGCAAGATTAAATTTGCCTAAATTATTAAATCCAGTTATTGATACTTTGGACTTATCTAGATCTTTATTTAAGACAAGACGTACATATCGTTTAGGTAATATGGCTAGACAATATGGCGTAAGTTATGATGAAGAAGTTGCTCATAGAGCTAACTATGATGCGGAAGTTCTTGCTCAAATCTTCAATTTAATGTTAAAAGATTTGGCTAAGCATAATGTTAAGACTTTAAATGATTTACAAAACTATCAAGGTGATGATGCTTTTGTTAAAAACAGAGCTTATCATACAACAGTTTTATGCAAGAATAAGGCTGGTTTAAAATCTTTATTTAAATTGGTTTCGATTTCTAATACAGATCAATTAGCGGTTTTTGGTAAGGCTAATAGTAAAGATAGTAGTTCTGATTTTATTGCGGAACCAAGAATTTTCAAAAGCACAATAGAAGAATATCGTGAAAATCTTTTAATCGGTTCTGCTTGTTTTAATGGTGAAGTGTTTGAGATAGCCCAAACTAAATCTCAAGAAGATTTAGCTAAGGCTATATCTTTCTATGACTATATTGAAATTCAACCGATCGAAAACTATAGTCCGTTATATAGAGATAGGGAATCTTTTACAAAGGATAGATTAAAAGATTATTTAAAAGACATCATTGCAGAAGCTAAAAGACAAAACAAGATAATTGTTGCTACTGGTGATGTTCATTATATGAAACCTGAAGAAAAAATATTAAGAGATGTATATATAAGTGCACAAGCTATTGGTGGAGCTCATCATCCCTTATATGTTTTTGATAAGGAAAAACGTGCAAAACAAGTTACACCAGATCAACATTTTAGAAATACAAGGGAAATGCTTGATTGTTTTGCTTGGTTAGAAGATGAAAAATTAATACATGAACTAGTTATTGAAAATCCAAATAAGATAGCTGATATGTGTGAAAGTATCACTCCTTTCTCAGATGAATTAAGGCCTCCTAGAGTTTTAGATGCGATTAAAAAGGCTAAAGAATGTCGCATCTTTGAGGAACCATTTTTAGATACTGATGAGGTAATTTCGGCTGATGATTATCTAAGAAGACTTGTTTATTATGAACAAGAAAGAATATATGGAAAAGATTGCGATGAATTTATAAAAGAAAGAACCGATAGAGAACTAAACGCTATTATTGGCAATGGTTATGGTGTTATTTATTATACCTGTCACTTGATGGTTAAGCGTTCTAATAATGATGGTTATATTGTAGGATCTAGAGGATCGGTAGGTTCATCTTTAGTTGCGACATTAAGCGGAATTACCGAAGTTAATCCTTTGCCTCCGCATTATGTATGTCCTAAGTGTCATCATTTTGAGTGGATAAAAGATAAAACAAGTGGCTTTGATGCACCTGATAAAGTCTGTCCTGAATGTGGGGAAACAATGAAGGGCGATGGCCAAAATATTCCATTTGAAACTTTCATGGGCTTTAATGGTGATAAGGTTCCCGATATCGATTTAAACTTCTCTGGTGATTATCAACCAAAGGCTCACTTGTTTACCCGTGAGATTTTTGGAAAGGATAATGTTTTTAGAGCTGGTACTATTTCTACAGTCGCAGATAAGACTGCTTATGGCTATGTACAAGGGTATTGTGAGGAAAAAGGTATCACAAATATGTCACGTGCCCAAAAAGATAGGTTGGCAACAGGTTGTAAAGATGTTAAGCGTACTACTGGTCAACATGCTGGTGGTATTGTTGTATTGCCAGATACTATGGAAATAGAGGATGTAACACCTATTCAATTTCCAGCCAATGATAAAGATGCGCCATGGCATTCAACTCATTTTGAATATCATGATTACTCTGATAATATTTTAAAGTTTGATATTTTAGGACATGTTGATCCTACTGTTATGAGACTTTATGAAAATATATCAGGTATTGATGTAAAAACTATTCCAATGAATGATGAAAAAGTATTATCACTATTTTCATCTTCTAAAGCACTTGATATTATTAATCCTAATTATCATGAGGAAACTGGCGCTTGTGGCTTACCGGAATTTGGTACTTTAAATACACGTAATACTATTGTTGAAACTCGTCCTAAAGTGTTCTCTGATTTGGTACAGATTTCTGGTCTTTCACATGGTACTGATGTATGGAGTGGTAATGCTCAAGAATTAATCAAACAAGGCATACCACTATCTGAAGTTATAGGATGTAGAGATGATATCATGGTCTATCTTCAAGATAAGGGATTAGATCCAGCTGAATCTTTCACTATTATGGAAAGAGTAAGAAAAGGTGCGGTTGCCAAAGGTAAATGTAAGGAATGGGAAGACTATAAGAAGGATATGTTGGAACATAATGTTCCAGCTTGGTATATTGGCTCATGTGAAAAGATTCAATATATGTTCCCTAAGGCTCATGCGGTTGCCTATTGTATTATGGCGGTAAGAGTTGCTTGGTTTAAGGTTTATTATCCAGCTTATTATTATGTGGCATACTTTACATTGAGATGTGATGCTTATGAGCTTGAAACAATGGTTAAAGATGCGGATAGTATTTATGCTAGAATGAAGGAAATACAAGCTAAGATGAATTCTAGAGAGAATCCAGCTTCTAAAAAAGAAAAGGATATCTTCAATACTATCGAGGTATGTTATGAGATGGTATCTAGAGGTTATCATATGACTAATATTGATTTATATAAGTCTTACGCAACCGAATTTAGAGTAAATCCGGATAATGATCATGAAATTATTCCTCCATTTACTGTAATTGATGGTCTAGGTGCCAATGTTGCGATAAGTGTTGTTGAAGCTAGGGAAAAGATGCCTTTTTTATCTAAGGAAGATTTAAGCGATAGGACACAACTTTCAAATACTTTAATTAAAAAATTAAATGATTTACATGTATTAGATGAACTAGATGATTCTAATCAAGTGTCATTATTTTAAACATAAGGGCGGCTAAAAACCGCCTTTTTAGTGGGATAGTAAAATCTTTGATTTTCACACTTTTTGAGTATCATAAAGTTATGGATATTATTATTTTACAGGGATTACTTATTCCTTTTATTGGAACCACATTAGGTTCAGCTTGTGTTTTGTTTTTAAAGAACAAATTAGATGATAAGTTAATAAAAATATTAACCGGCTTTGCCTCAGGAGTAATGGTGGCAGCTAGTTTCTTTTCTTTATTGCTTCCTTGTCTTGAACAATCATCATCTTTAGACAAATTATCGTTTTTACCTGCTTCAATTGGCTTTTGTATAGGTATGTTATTTTTACTTCTATTAGATAATATAACGCCTCATATGCATATTGACGAATCTATTGAAGGGCCTAAGACTAATTTAAAGAAAACGACCATGATGGTGCTTGCGGTAGTACTTCATAATATTCCTGAAGGAATGGCAGTTGGCGTTTTATATGCAGGTCTACTTCAAGGTACAAATAGCATCACTTTACAAGGTGCTCTGTCTTTATCAATTGGTATTGCGATTCAAAATTTTCCAGAGGGCGCAATTATTTCAATGCCTTTAAGAGCGAATGGTGAAAGTAAACTAAAGGCCTTTATTAATGGGATGTTATCTGGAATTGTGGAACCAATTGCTGGTTTAATTACTATTTTATTATCGGGAATAATTGTTCCTTTACTTCCTTATCTTTTGTCATTTGCTGCAGGGGCAATGTTTTATGTAGTGATAGAAGAACTTATTCCTTCAATGTCTGAGGGTGAACACTCTAATAAGGCCACTATCTTTTTTATGATTGGTTTTGTGTTAATGATGATTCTTGATGTAGCCTTAGGGTAGCCATAAAAACGGTTGTGCATTTTAATGAATAATAGATTATCGTGAAATAAACAGTTAAGTAATTATGTTATAAAGTATGTGAAAGCACATTGACATTTGATAAAAACAATAAGAAAGAAATGATAGTTGGTATTTATCATAATTAGTGATACTGCTAAAAACAAGTATATCTTGTGGTAGAAACTAATGTCTTTGATATTGAAAAGATAATAAACAATAAAAAAGTTCTCAATTGAGAACTTTTAATAATCAATAAATGGCAGGGGTGGAGAGGATCGAACTCCCATCAACGGTTTTGGAGACCGGTATACTACCATTGTACCACACCCCTAAGCGCTTACTTATTCTAGCACTTTAGGCTTTAAAATGTAAAGTAGAAAAGGTAAAATAAATTTATCTAAAAAGGAGTTTTGAATAATATGATTGATTATACAGAAGGTTCTGGAAAACAATATCACATTGGCGTAGGCCCTGAAGATATTGGAAAGTATGTTATTTTACCTGGTGATCCTAAGCGCTGCCCTAAGATCGCAGCATATTTAGATGATGCGGTAAAAGTAGCGGACAAAAGAGAATTTGTTACTTATACTGGATATTTAAATGGCGAGAAAGTATCAGTAACATCAACTGGTGTTGGTGGTGCAAGTGCTTCAATCGCTATGGAAGAGTTAATTAAATGTGGAGCTCATACTTTTATTAGAGTTGGTACTTGTGGTGGTATTGAACTTGATGTAAAAGGTGGCGACGTTGTTGTTGCAACAGGTGCTATTAGAATGGAAGGTACTTCTAAAGAATATGCGCCTATTGAATTTCCAGCTGTTGCCAATTTCGAGGTTACAAATGCTTTGGTTAAAGCGTGTGAAGAATTAGGATACAAAAATCATGTCGGTGTAGTTCAATGCAAAGATGCTTTCTATGGCCAACATGAACCAGAGAAAATGCCTGTAGGCTATGAACTTATTAATAAGTGGAATGCTTGGAAGATGATGCATACTTTAGCTAGTGAAATGGAATCAGCTGCCTTATTTATTTGTGCTCAAGCAAGAGGTGTAAGATGCGGGTCTTGTTTTATGACGGTTGCTAATCAAGAAAGAGCGTTAGCTGGACTTGATAATTGCCAAGAACATGATACAGATAGGGCTATTAAGACGGCAATCAGTGCCATTAAAATCTTAATGGAAAAAGATAAGAAAGATTAAATAAAGTTAGCCATAGTTTAAATGCTATGGTTTTCTTTTGGCATAGATTAAGCAAAATAAATGGATTAAATTTTGTTATAATGTTTCACAAGGTGGTTAAATGAATTTAAAAAGACAATTTTTAAGACAAAAAGACATTTTATTAAACAAGATTAGAGAAAAAAACGCTGAATCTTTAAGTGCAGTTTTACCAATTGTATTATTGGTATTGTTTTTGGGTTTTACAATTATTCCTATTCCTTCAGGTATTTTACTTGAATTTGTAGTAGGTTCTATCTTTGTAATATTTGGCATGAACTTATTTAATATAGGTGCTGATATGTCGATGTCCAAAATGGGTGAAAAAATTGGTTCAAGTTTAGTTAAAACTAAAAAGATGCCACTAATTATTATTTGTGGTTTTATATTGGGCTTGATTGTTACGGTATCTGAACCAGATTTACAAGTACTCGCCTCACAAGTTTCATCAATACCAAGTAGTATTTTAATCATTACTGTAGGAGTAGGTGTAGGCATTTTCTTGGTTGTTGCCCTACTTAGAATTATTTTGGGGCTTCCACTTAGGATATTACTTATAATTTGTTATGGTTTATTATTTGTAGTGGCTTTCTTTGTGCCAAGTGATTTTATTGGTGTGGCCTTTGATTCAGGAGGAGTTACAACTGGTCCAATGACTGTTCCATTTATTATGGCACTAGGTGTAGGTATTTCTTCAATCAGAAATGATGCCAGTGCAGATGATGATAGTTTTGGCTTGATTGCTTTGTGTTCTGTTGGTCCAATTCTTGCAGTATTAATATTAGGTTTAATCTTTAATACAAACAGTGTAGTAGAAGTAGCGCTTGAAAGTGATGTAACAAATTCAATCGAACTTAGTAAATTATTCTTACATTCTATTCCTGAATATATGAAAGAAATGGCTATATCTTTACTTCCGATCTTGATTTTCTTTGAAATTTGTCAAATGATATTTTTAAAGATACAAAAAGAAACACATCTAAAGATTGCGATTGGCTTATTTTATACTTATGTTGGTTTAGTGATTTTTATGACTGGCGCTAATGTTGGTTTTATTAGAACAGGTAATTATATTGGCAATGCTTTAGCGTCTTTGAAGGTTAAAGAAATCATTATTTTAATCGGTGCTTTCTTAGGCTATATGATTGTTAGGGCTGAACCTGCTGTCTATGTTTTAATGAAACAGGTTGAAAGTATCACTAATGGTAAGATTACAGGAAAGGCAATGCTTACAAGCTTA
>CAVBAX010000076.1:0-7202 GCA_963593105.1 Candidatus Methanomethylophilaceae archaeon
CGCTAATAATTAAAACATAAAAGAAAAAGGCTTATTAGCCTTAAATTCTTTCTAGTGCCATACTCATACAATGAGGACCACCTCTACCTTTAAGTAGTTCCTTTGATGGAATTTTATAGATAGTTGCACCATTTTCTATATATTTTTGATTGGTTGTTTGATTTATATCATAGACAATGAATTTATTAGGGGCAATACATAGTGTATTACATGCATCATTCCATTGTTCTAAGACTTCATTATCTTTGTTTCCACAGGTAATTATTTTTACATCATTTCTATTTAATAATTTGTTTAAAGTTGAAACTAAACTATCTTCTATTTTAGTTAAACCATTATTGTTAAATAAACTTAATTTCATTACTTGATATACTTCATCAAATACTACAAACTTATTTGTATCAAATCTTGTAAATACAGTATCTAAATGCATACAAGCTCTTTTTGATGGTATTTCCATAAATAGAATTTGTTTGATTGTTAAAGTTGATTTTATGATGTTTCTAGCCAGCGTGCATGCTGCATCTATTGTGGTTCTTTCAGATATACCTATTATCATTGTTTCTTTGTTTAGAAGCATTACATCGCCACCTTCAATTTGAAACTTATCGTTTCTTAGATATAGTAATGGTAAATTAAAATCTTTATGATATTTATTAATATATTTACCATATATTACTTCTCTATTTCTTATATCTGTATGCATATGATAAAGGGCAATATGACCACCAATTATTGTAGGGCAATATGATTGCCGATTATTGTAAAAGGATCTCTTGTAAAATAAAGATTAGGCATGGCTATAAGTTTATTGTTAAAGCCAGAGGTAGTTTGTTCAACTAATTGTTTTTCATCTTTGATACTTAATAGTTCGTTGTATATTTTTGTATCTGTACAATTTTGATCTATTAGATATTCTTTTATAAATTCTTCTTTTACTTTTTTATCTTTTAATACTTCTGCCATTAAATCATCAAGATAGTCTACTTTTACGCCTTCTTGTTTTAATATATTGACAAAAATATCATGTTCTTCTTGAGCTATTTTTAAATTAGGTAATTCATCAAATAGATATTCTTCTTTATTTGTATCATTTAAAATACCTATTTCTTTACCAGGTCTTTTTACAAGTACTCTTTTTAAAGTACTTATTTCATCTATTACGTTTATCATACTAAAGTATTCTATCACAAAACAAAAAGCCCTTTTAGGGCTTTAGTTTTTAAGTGGCGTCCTCGGGGCGATTCGAACGCTCGACCGTCCGCTTAGAAGGCGGATGCTCTATCCACTGAGCTACGAAGACAATTTTTGTGCATATCTAATTTACCACAGCTGCAAATAAAATTCAATACCTTTTTTTTGTGTTATCATTATTGCGTATGAATAAGATAGAAATTAAATTAGTTAGTGTCATTACTGATGCGGTTAAAAACACTTTTGGTCTTGAAGATTTACAAGATTTAGTTATGGTAGAAATTCCTCGTGATAATACTAAGGGTGACTATTCTAGTAATATTGCGATGCGCTTAGCTAAACAATTAAAAAAGAAACCACTTGATATTGCCAATGAACTTAAAGATAGTTTAAATGATGAAGTTATTGAAAAGGTTGAAGTAGCTGCTCCTGGTTTTATTAACTTTTGGATGAAAAAGGGTGTGGTTGCTGATGTTATTAATACGGTAATTGAAAAAGGTGATGCTTATGGAAAAAGTGAAGCTGGTAAGGGTGAAAAGATATTACTTGAATATGTAAGTGCTAATCCTACTGGTATTTTGCATTTAGGTCACGCTCGTGGTGCTGCTTGGGGTGATAGTTGTGCAAGAATTATGAAGTTTGCTGGCTTTGAACCATTAAGAGAATACTATATAAATGATGCTGGTAATCAAATGGATATGCTTGCGTTATCTATTGAGGCAAGATATAGAGAAAGTTTTGGTTTAGATTTTAAATTACCAGATGATGGCTATCATGGAATGGATGTTAAAAACATCGCTTTACAAATTAAAGAAAATGATGGCGATAAATGGTTAAATGTTGATAGAGATGATGCTCTTGCTTATTTTAAAAGTGAGGGTGAGCATCTTGAAATGGAAAGAATTAGAAAAGATTTAGCTTATTATCGTTGTGAATTTGATTCTTGGATTTCTGAGGCAAAACTTGTTAGTGAAGATAGAGTTAATAAAGCCATTGATAAAATGGTTTCTATGGGTCTAACATATGAGGCTGATGGTGCTTTGTGGTTTAAGTCTACTGAATATGGAGATGATAAGGACCGTGTTTTAAAGAAACAAAATGGTTATTATACTTATCTTGCACCAGATATTGCCAACCATGTTTATAAACTTGAAAGAGGCTACAATAAGTTAGTTAATTTATGGGGAGCTGATCACCATGGTTATGTTCCTAGAATGAAGGCTGCTATTGAGGCTATGGGCTATCCTAAGGATGTTCTTGAAGTTGATATCATTCAAATGGTAAGACTAGTTGAAAATGGCGAAGAAGTTAAGATGAGCAAGCGTACTGGTAATGCGGTTACCATTAGAGAACTATGTGATGATGTAGGTGTTGATGCAGCTAGATATTTCTTCTTATCAAAAGCGCTTGATACCCAATTTGATTTTGATTTAGGACTAGCAAGAAGTCAAAGTAATGATAATCCTGTTTATTATGTTCAATATGCTTATGCACGTATTTGTTCAATTTTAAAGAATGCACCAGCATTTAATAGACAAGATACTTATTCATTACTAAATAATGAAAAAGAAGTTGATTTATTAAAACATATCAATGAGTTTAGTGATGTAGTGGCAGATTGTGCAATTAATCGTAGTCCTAATAAACTATGTAATTATAGCCAAAAGCTTGCGACTTATTTCCATTCTTTCTATGGTTCTTGTAAGGTTATTGATGATAATAATAAAGAATTAATGAATGAAAGATTATGTCTATTAGAGGCAACAAGAATTACTTTAAAGAATACTTTAAATCTTCTTGGTATTGATGCTCCTGAAAAAATGTAATATTAAGACCCTTGGCTAATTTCAAGGGTTTTATTATGTTATAATCTTTAAAAAACAGGGGAAAATATGCTTTTAGAAATTAATAAAGAAATAAGTGAAGATGATATTAAGTTATCCTAAAAGGAAAACTAGATACTTCAACTTTTACTAGTCTTGAAACTTAATTGGGGGATATTGAAAAATATAAAAATATCATTATTGTGTTTCAAAATGAATTATGTTCAATCTGCCAATAGTGTTATTGTTGAGCCAAGTATAAAGGAAGATCTCGATACTACTTTAGCTTTAAAAGATGGGCAAATTGTAGGCATCTTTATGGTTAAGAATATGTGTATGAATATAAAGATGGTCATAATGTGCCGTCTTTAATGTTTGAATTGAAGTGAGGTTTATATGGTTAATGAAGCGTTTCTATTTGCGCTAAAGGCGCATGAAAATCAAACTCGTAAAAATGGTGTGGCTTATATTGTTCACCCCTTTGCAGTAGCGATGGAACTTGCGCGAAATGGAGCAAGTGATAATTTAATTGCGGCAGGACTTTTACATGATACGGTAGAGGATACTTCGACTAGTTATGATGATTTAAGAACTATTTTTAATGAAGAGATTGCTGATATCGTGGCTTTTGATAGCGAGGATAAAAGACTATCTTGGGAAACTAGAAAACAAGGAGTAATTGATTCTTTAAAGAATACTGACAATAGAAATTATCATATGCTTATATGTGCTGATAAGTTATCTAATATTAGAGATATTGAAGAAACTTATAAGAAAATGGGCGAAGATGTTTGGTCATTGTTTAGAAGAGATAAGAAATGTCAAGAATGGTTTTATAGAAGTCTATTAGAAGCTTTAGCACCAATTAGTGATTTAGCAATGTATAATGATTTTAAAGAAAGAGTGGAAAGGATTTTTAAATAATGGAAGCAAGAGTAGAAATTAAAGATGGATTAACTTATGTGTATCTAAATGGAAGTATTACATCATCTAATTCAAATGAATTTGAGGAGGCTGTAAAGTGTGAAATAGCTGAAAATGGCATGGTTATTGATGCAAAAGATTTGGATTTTATTTCAAGTGCTGGCTTAAGAGTGGTACTAGCTTGTAAGAAAAGATGTGGAGCTAAAACATTTAAGGTAATTAATGTTAATGCTGAAGTAAAAAGTGTTTTTGATGTAACAGGATTTTCAGAAATTATGGACATTCAAGGTGCTCAAAGAGAAGTGAGTGTTGAAGGGTGTGAAATAATTGGCGCTGGGGCATGTGGTGAGTGCTATAGAATTGATGATGAAACAATTATTAAATTATATTATCCAAAAGTCAGCAATGAAGAAATCGAAAGAGAAAAGGCTTTAGCTAAGAAGGCTTTTGTGCTTGGCATTCCTACTGCTATTTCTTATGATATTGTTAAGTCAAATGGTAGAACTGGTGTAGTATATGAATTAATCAAGTCTAAGACTTTAGGTGAGTTAATTAGAAATGATTATGATAATAGAGAAAAGTATATCGATTTATATGTTGATATATGTAAGAGAGTCTCTTCTATTACAACTGATGATAAGGACATTCCTTCTTTTGTAGAAATTAATAGAGAAGATATTAAGAAGATTGATTTGTTAAATGATGATGAAAAGGCTTATCTTCATAAGTTCTTGGATTTAATTCCTAGCGAAAATACATGCATTCATGGCGATTTAAATGTCAATAATATCATGGTTGAAAATGGTGAATGTGTTTTAATTGATATGGGTGAATTATCTACTGGTTATCATTTATTTGATGCTTCTAGAATCATTTTCTCAATGGAATATGGTAATACTAAGTCAGGTGAATTTAATTCTTTCTATAAGATGAGTTCTGATCAAGTAAAAGAGGTATATGAATCTTTTATGACTAAGTATTTTAATGAGTCAATGGAAGAAATTAAAAATGACCCTGATCTTAAGTGGTTATATCCACTTGCTTGGTTTAGATGTTGTGTTAGTATGCTTAGAAAAGATAGATGGGATGATGCAAAACATGCTGAAATTCTTGATATTTTCCATAATAAATTCGTTCCTTTTGTTGAAAGCATAAAATAAAAATAATAAAAGTATTGAATTAATTGTAAAATTATGCATTAAAGCGTTTTTGAATAATTTGATTCAATTCACCAAAACGGTCACTTTGGCCGTTTTCTTGTTTTATTTTTGTGTACAATAGCGACGTGGAGGTACTTAGTGATGGCTAAAAAAATTCGTATTCCTGATTATACTTTAGGTGAAGAAATCACAAATTCTGTTACGCATGGTCTTGGTGCCATATTTGCACTTGTTGCCCTAATTTTGATGATCGCAAAGGCAGCTGTTAATGGTAATACTGCTTTATGTTTTGTGGTCTTATCGGTATATGGAACTTTTATGTTTATTACATATGTTATATCTTGTGTATATCATGGTTTATCACCTAAGCTTAAGGGCAAGGTGGTGCTTAGGGTAATTGATCATTGTGATGTTTATTTATTGGTTCTTGGTACTATAATTCCAGTTGCCTTACTTGGTGTACAAGGAATATATGGTTGGATTTTATTTACTTTAGCATTAGGTTTAAATGTAGTGGGTATTGTTTTTACTGCAATTGATGTTGATAAGTATTCTAAGGTGTCAGTATTTTGTCATTTATTATCTGGCTGGTGTGTCTTATTTTTTGTAAAACCGCTAATAGCTAATGCAAGTGTTTATTGTTTCTACTTTATATTGGCAGGTGGCATTTCTTATTCGATTGGCGCAATATTATATTGGCTTGGTAAAAAGAAAAGATACATGCATTCTGTGTTTCATGTCTTTGTTTTAGCTGGCTCTGTTTTACAATGGCTAGCAATTTATTTATATTTGATTTAAGGGGTATATATGTTTGAAGTAAGCGAAGAAATTTTAAATGAATATGCAAATTTAGCAGTTAAAGTTGGTGCTAATGTCCAAGTTGGTCAAACCGTTAGTATTACTTGTCCTGTACATGCTTATAAGCTAGCAAGAAAATGTGCTGAGGTGGCTTATAGGGATTGTGGGGCTGGTAAGGTTGTTATTGATTATGATGATGATATAAAGACTAGGCTTGATTATACTTATATGGATAAAGATGCTTTATGTAATTATCCAAAGTGGAAAATCGATAAAAGAAAAGAGTTAATTGAAGAAGGTTATTGTGGTATTGCCATCATTGGTTCTAATCCTGATTTATTTAATGGTTTAGATCAAGATAAGATTAAGGCTGCTAGAATGTCAATGTTAAAGGCAACAGGTGATCTTCAATATTATTTTATGAATTCAGTTGGCCAATGGACTATTGTGGCTTATCCTGAAAGTTCTTGGGCTTTAAAGGTTTTCCCAGAGCTTGATGAACAAGAGGCAATGAATAAATTATGGGATGCTATTTTAATGACTAGTAGAGTCAAGCTTAATAAGACAGTGTCTAATTGGGAAAAACATGATGATGAATTATTTAATCATTGTGCACTTTTAAATAAGTATAATTTTAAGTCTTTACATTTTAAAAATAGTTTAGGTACTGATTTAGTAGTGGGACTTGTTAAAGATCATATTTGGCAAGGTGGCAAAGAAAGGGCAAGTGGTAAATATCCAGTATATTTTAATGCCAATATTCCAACTGAAGAAGTATTTACAATGCCAGATAGATATCATATTGATGGTAAGGTTTATTCAACTAAGCCTTTATCTTATAATGGTAGTTTAATTTCTAGTTTTAATCTAACTTTTAAAGATGGCGTGGTAATTGATTATAGTGCTAGTGATAACCAAGAGGTATTAAAGTCAATTCTTGATACTGATGAAGGTTCTAAGTCTTTAGGTGAGGTCGCTCTTATTTCACATGATAGTCCTATTTCTAATAGTGGTATCTTGTTTTATGATACTTTGTTTGATGAAAATGCATCTTGTCATTTAGCACTTGGAGCATGTTATCCAACAACTGTTAAAGATGGTGAAAAATTAAGTGTTGAAGAATTATATAAACTTGGTGGAAATGATTCTTTAAATCATGTTGACTTTATGTTTGGTACTAGTGATTTAAGTGTTTTTGGCGAAAAATACGATGGAGAAATGATAGAAGTATTTAAAAATGGCAATTTTGTTTTCTAAAAACACTATAATATAAGTTATGGAAAATAAGATTTTAGGATTAAGC
>CAVBAX010000077.1:0-7123 GCA_963593105.1 Candidatus Methanomethylophilaceae archaeon
GTACTATTTATGCCCTTGGTGTTAATAATGTCATACTTAAAAAAAGGGACTATTCAACATTTGATGGACAAATGTTGAAATCTAGCGCAGGTGCCCTAGATTTAATTAATGTTTTATATATTGATGATGATTATTCTTTAATCAAAAGTCTAAAAGATAATGGCTATCATTTATATTCTTTATATAGAGGTGATAAGTCAAAAGATATTTTCTCTGTTAAGTTTACTGATAAGTGTTTATTTATGCTAGGAGGAGAAAAAAGAGGAATCTCTAGTAAGTTGTTAAATTTAAGCGATACTTTTCTTCATATTCCTTATGGCAATGATTTTAGAAATAGTTTGAATGGTGCAAGTGCAGCTGTAGTGGTTTCAACCCTTTTATATGGACAAAGAAATGATAGAGTCACTAGATAATAAAAAAGTAAAGAATTGGACAAAGCTTCATCTTAAAAAGTATCGTGATCATAATTATTTATTGTTGGATGAGTTAGTGATAAATGAGGCTTATAAGCATGATTATTTAGATACTTTAATATATTGTGGTAATAAACCTTTTGATTTTGATAGAGCTTTTGAGGTAAGTAGAAATGTACTTGATAAAATCAGTAAGGTAGAGGGTTTAAGCTATATTGGCATAGGTAAGGAAATTAAGGAATCTGATGATTATAAAAATAGAGTATTAATATTAGATGAATTAGCAGATCCTTTAAATATTGGTCGTATTATGGAAAGTGCTTATTTGTTTGGCTTTGATAGTATTATTCTAAGTGAAAATGCAGCTGATATTTATCATAGTAAGTGTTTAAATGCTTCAAGGGGCGCTATTTATAATCTAAATATTAAAAGATGTGATGTAGTAAATGAAATAAAAGAATTAAAAAAACAAGGTTTTGTAGTGTATGCTACAGGTTTAAAAGATAATACATTATCTCTTGATGAAGTAGCTATAACAGATAAGATGGCTATAGTCTTAGGTAATGAGGGGTCTGGTGTTAGATCTAGTGTGTTTGATATAGCAGATGAAACAGTAAAAATCGATATGCATAATATTGATTCCTTAAATGTAGCCATGGCTGGCGCAATTATTATGTACAGGTTCTCAATACTTAATTGAGAACTTTTTTTCATTTGGGACAAGTTCTATCTTTTTAACGAAATAGTCTTCAACATAAATATAGGCTTTGATAGAGCTCATAGTTCTTATAAAGTAATTTATCATTAATTCTTCGCCTTGTACCTGAGCCTCTACATCGCCGTTATCTAGGTTTTTAACATATCCAGTTAAATTAAAGTCTATTGCGTATCTTTGGGCGGTATATCTAAAGCCTACTCCTTGTACTCTTCCTTTGAAAATAATTAAGTATCTTTCCATGTTTCTATTATAAGTTGAATGTTCAACTAATGTTATAATTATTGTGGTATGGAAAAGAAGATAAGCGATATTGATCAATCGATATTAACTAGATGTAACCAAAAATATTATGATAAGGTTTTAAGTGAATATGGCTTATCTTATACACAAATGTATTTGTTGTTAAATATCTATGAAAACGAAGGCATATCGATGTATGAATTAGCTGAAAGTGGCGCCTATGATAAGGGTACTATTACCAAGGCTATTCAAAAGTTAGAACAGCTTCAATATGTTAATTTAAAGGCTAATGACAATGATAAAAGAATTAAACTTTTATATACTACAAGTAAGTTTGATGAGATAGCTCCTATGTTATATATTACAAGGCAAAGATGGCAAGAACATTTATTTAAGGATATAAACAAGGAAGAGTTTCAAATATATCAAAGTGTTTTATCTAAACTTAATCAAAAGGCTAGAGATTATCTAAATTATGAAGATAGTTCTAATATTAAGATATATGGATTGCAGAAGTTAACTTTACTTGATTATCCAGGTAAGATGGCGGCTACTTTATTTACAGGTGGTTGTAACTTTAGGTGTCCGTTTTGTCATAACAAGTCGCTTGTTTTTTTAAATGAGCAAGAAGGTGAGATTGATGCAAATATCATCTTTGATTATTTAAATATGCGAAATAAGATATTGGATGGGGTATGTATTAGTGGTGGTGAGCCTTTACTTCATCCAGGTATAAAGGATTTTATTAGGCAAATCAAGGATTTAGGTTTACTTGTAAAGTTAGATACCAATGGTTCAAATTACGAGTGTTTAAAAGAACTTGTTGAAAATGGACTTATTGATTATGTGGCTATGGATATAAAAAATACCAAGGATAAATATAGTATCACTTGTGGCTTAAGTGATTTAGATTTAAGTGATGTTGAAAAAAGTGTCGATTTACTTAAAGAGAATTTGGTTGATTATGAATTTAGAACTACCATGGTAAAAGAATTTCATGAAGGGTTAGATGTTGATTCTTTAGGGGAATGGCTAAGGGGTTGCAAGCGTTATTATATTCAAAACTTTGAAGATAGAGATACTTGTATTGAAAAAGGTTTACATAGTTTAGATGAAGAAACACTAAAGAATTATGCATCTAGGCTTTCTAAGTATATAGATCAGGTGAAAATCAGGGGAGTGGAAAATGTATAAAGTAGTTAAAAGAGATGGTTATTTGGTTGAATTTAATGTAGATAAGATTTCCGGGGCAATAGAAAAAGCCTTTGTTGCGGTAGGAAGAAATTATCATAATAGCGTTATCGAACTTTTGGCACTAAGAACTTGTGCTGATTTTGAGTCAAAAATAGTAGATGAAAAAATCAGTGTTGAAGATATACAAGATAGTGTTGAAAAAGTATTGTCAGAGTCTAATTATGCCGATGTAGCTAAGGCTTATATCCTTTATCGTAAACAAAGAGAAAAGGCTAGAAATATTTCTTTGACAATGCTTGATTACAAGGAATTAGTTAATTCATATGTTGATTCGATTGATTGGCGTGTAAAGGAAAATTCAACGGTTACTTATTCTGTTGGTGGTTTAATCCTTTCTAACTCTGGGGCTATTACAGCTAATTATTGGTTAAGTGAAATTTATGACGAAGAGATTGCTAGTGCACATCGAAATTGTGATATGCATATTCATGATTTAAGCATGCTTACAGGTTATTGTGCTGGTTGGTCTTTAAAACAATTAATACAAGAAGGTTTAGGTAAGGTTAAGGGTAAGATTACTTCTTCGCCTGCTAAGCATTTAAGTACTTTATGTAACCAAATGGTTAATTTTTTAGGTATTATGCAAAATGAATGGGCTGGTGCTCAAGCTTTTTCAAGTTTTGATACTTATCTTGCGCCTTTTGTAAGAGAAGATGGTTTAACTTACAAGCAAGTTAAACAATGTATACAATCTTTTGTTTATGGTGTTAATACGCCATCTCGTTGGGGTACGCAAGCTCCCTTTAGCAACATTACAATCGATTGGACAGTGCCTGAGGATATGGCTGATATGTATTGTGTAGTTGGTGGCAGGGAACTTGATTATAAATATAAAGACTGTAAAGTGGAAATGGATATGATTAACAAGGCCTTTATCGAAGTAATGCTAGAAGGAGATGCTGATGGTAGGGGTTTCCAATATCCTATTCCTACTTATTCAATTACTAAGGATTTTGATTTTTCAGACAATGAAAATAATAAGCTTTTATTTGAAATGACTGCTAAATATGGTACACCTTATTTCTCTAATTATGTAAATTCAGATATGAAACCATCTGATATTAGATCAATGTGTTGTCGTTTAAGACTTGATTTAAGGGAACTTAGAAAAAAGTCAGGTGGTTATTTTGGATCTGGTGAATCAACTGGTTCGGTTGGTGTAGTTACCATTAATATGCCTAAAATCGCTTATCTTGCTAAGGATGAAGATGATTTCTTTGTAAGACTTGATGGAATTATGGATATTGCGGCTAGGTCTTTGAGAATTAAAAGAGAAGTCATCACAAAATTATTAGAAAGTGGTCTATATCCATATACTTTAAGATATTTAGGTACTTTCAAGAATCATTTTTCAACTATTGGATTAGTTGGTATGAATGAGGCTTGTTTAAATGCAAATTGGATAAGACATGATTTGACTAATGAATTATCACAAGACTTTACTGAGAAAGTGTTGAATCATATGCGTGATAGACTAGTTGTTTATCAAGAAAAATATGGTGATTTATATAATTTAGAGGCAACTCCTGCAGAGTCTACTTCTTATCGTTTGGCAAAACATGATAAGAAAGAGTTTAAGGATATTATTACAGCTAATGATGATTCAAATATACCTTATTATACTAATTCATCACATTTACCTGTTGGTTTTACAGAAGATGTATTTAAGGCTCTTGATATTCAAGATAGATTCCAAACTTTATATACTTCAGGCACTGTTTTTCATACTTTCTTGGGTGAAAAGCTTCCTGATTATAAGGCTGCTTCTAATTTGGTTGCCAAGATTGCCAAAAATTATAAGTTGCCATATTATACAATTTCGCCAACTTATTCAATATGCGAAGATCATGGCTATTTAACAGGTGAAGTATATAAGTGTCCAATGTGTGGTAAAAAGACGGAAGTATGGTCAAGAATTACTGGCTATTATCGTCCTATTTCTAACTGGAATGATGGTAAGGTTCAAGAATTTAAGGATCGTAAAGAATATAGGCCTACTGATTCTGAAGTTTTAAGAGCTGATGAGCTTGAGTCTGATAGTTTAAATAATGTTGTTGAAATAGATGCCATAAAAGAAGATATATCTAAAACAAGCGATGTGCCTACTATTTATGTGCAAGATTATTGTCCAAGATGCAGAGGCGCTATTCAAAGATTAAGGCTAAAAGGTGTTGATTTTAATGTTGTTAATTGTATGGAAAATAAGGAAGAAGCAGCTAGATTGAATTTGCAAGAGACTCCTACTATTATTGATACAAATGGTAAAAGATATGTAGGCCTTAATGCGGCTAATGAGTATTTAAAAGACCATGAGTAAGATATATGATATAGCGATTGTAGGTGGTGGTCCTGCTGGGTTAACGGCTGCCATCTATGGTTTAAGAAATGGTAATAGTGTTATAGTTGTTGAAAAAGAGGTTTTCGGTGGCCAAATTAATAATTCACAAGCAGTATATAATATTCCCGGTTTTAGTAAGATTGCAGGTGATGAATTTGGTGATTTATTATTAAGACAGGCTGAGGGGCTTGGTGGCGAATTTATTTTTGATGAATGCACCGGGGCAATGGCTGGTGATGTTGTTACTTTAAAGCTTGCGGATAATAAAGATATATTAGCTAGAACTTTAATACTTGCCAATGGTACTGTTCATCGTAAGTTAAATATTGAAAATGAAGATAAGCTAATTGGTAAAAGTGTTCATTTTTGTGCAGTATGTGATGGAAATCTTTATAAAGATAAAAAGGTGATTTTACTTGGAGGGGGAAACAGCGCTTTAAGCGAAGCTATACTTCTTTCTAAGATTGTAAAAGAACTTGTGATACTACAAGATATGCCATATTTTACTGCTGAAAATAGCCTTATAAAACAAGTAAGCAACTTAGAGAATGTAAGAACGTATTTTAATGTTAAAAATATAGAGTATGTGCTTGAAAATGATGATTTAAAAGGATTGAATTTTAGACATGATGGTTTGAATTTGTATCAAGACTGTGATGGTGTATTTTTGGCTATTGGCTTAGTGGCGAACAATGATAATTTTAAAGATTTGGTTTCGCTTGATGATAATGGTTACATATTAGCTCAAGAAGATGGTAAAACATATTATGGCAATGTTTTTGTGGCTGGAGATTGTCGAAGTAAAAAGCTAAGACAGGTGGTTAGTGCTTGTAGTGATGGGGCAAACGCGGCCATGAGTGCCGATAGGTATCTTAAGGAAAGGAAGCTTTTATGAGTTTGGTTGATTTTTTAAATAATAGTCCAAGTAGTTATAATGCGATTGAAAATATCAAACATATTTTTGATGAAAATGGCTACAAGGAATTAAAAGAATGTGAAGAATATAAGATTGAGAAAGGCTTTAAATACTATATTATTAGAAATGGTTCTAGCATTATTGGTTTTAATGTCGGTGCTAAATTAGATGATTATCACTTACAATTAACTGCTTCTCATTCTGATTGTCCTTCGTTTGTTTTAAAGCCTAATTCAACTGTTTATGAAAATGGCTATTTAAAACTAAATTGTGAAACTTATGGTGGTTTAATTCTTTATAGTTGGTTGGATAGACCTTTAAGTATTGCGGGTAGATTGGTATATAAGGAAGATAATAAGGTTAAGTCTAAGGCTTATCGTTATGAAAAACCATTTTGTATCATTCCTTCTTTGGCGATTCATTTAAATAGAGAAGTTAATTCTAATTTAAGTCTTAATGCTCAAGTTGATATGAGTGCTATGGTCTCATTAGAAAAAGGTAATATTAAAGATTTTCTAAAAAGAGAAACGGGATTAGATGTGATAAGTTATGATTTATTTTTATATCCTTTAAATAGTGCTTATAATTGGGGTGAAAATGATGAGTTTATAACAGGGCAACATCTAGATGATCTACAATGTGCTTATACTTGTTTGATGGGTTTTGTGAATAACTTTAATGATAATAATATTAATGTTTATTGTTGTTTCGACAATGAAGAGATTGGTTCTAGTACAAGACAAGGAGCTGATTCAGATTTCTTGTTTAATAATTTAAATAGAATATGTAATGCCCTTAATATTGATTATTATCGCTTGCTCGCTAATGGTTTTATGTTGTCATGTGATAATGCCCATGCACTTCATCCAAATCATCCTGAAAAATATGATAGTACTAATAGAACTTATATTAATAAGGGCATAGTCATTAAACATGAAACACGCTCTTATACTAGTGATGGATTAAGCACAGGATTATTTACTAATCTATTAGATGAAAATGATATTCCTTATCAATTCTTTGCGAATAAATCTGATAGTAGAGGTGGTAGTACTTTAGGTAATATTTCAAATAATCATAGTTCTTTATTATCGCTTGATGTTGGTTTACCTCAACTTGCGATGCATTCGGCTTTAGAAACGGCTGGTAATAAAGATAATGAATATATGATTAAGGCTATAAAGGCTTTTTATTCAACTAGTCTTAAATAATTTGATACCCAGTTAGTAATTCAAATATTAATT